>CANHSE010000047.1 GCA_947463025.1 Comamonadaceae bacterium | reverse complement strand
GGCAAAAGCAAAGACGAGAAAGACTTTTCAGGTCGAGTTTTACGCCAACATGAATTGGTTCGATGTGGCGGAACAGCCGGCGAAGTTACAAGACTTACCCGATGCCTTCACCCAAGCCAAGAAGCTGTCGAAGTCGAAGTCGAAGTCGGCCAAGAACCAAGAAGCGATCCTGGCCTTACTGAGCCCGTATGTTCGGGCCCGATTTCTCCCCGACAACCTGGCCAACTCGGATTCACTTTTTTCTGCCGAAAACGGCGCTGAAGTCGAGGCCACGGAGGTCCGCCTGGTCGCCGTCGATTTCTCGAGTTCGCCGATTCCAAAATGCAAAGCCGAAGCCCATTTCCATCTGCGGCTTTTGGTCGACCCGAAAAAATGCGACTTCGATGCGTGGCAAGAAGAAAACTCGAATTTTTACGACGCTGTTGCTTTCTATTGGGAGATCGAACGCAACGCGCAGACCGAGGACCTCGACTTCACATTCGGCGACCACCAGGGCGTTGAATGCATTGCAACCACTCACCCCCAGGCGCCGACTGCCGACGCCAACCCTGCGCCCAGCGCGCTGTCTCAACTGAATTTCGTCGGACTGTCTGCGGCGGACAGGAAGAAGTTGATCGACTTCCTGGCCCATTCCTGGTCCGACGAGGTCAAGAACCTGAGGGCGCTCCAGGAAGGAAGCGGCGAGACGCTGACGATCGAGATTGCCGAAGACGACAAATTCCTGCTCGGTATTGCCATCAAGATGATGGACTTTGAAAAGTACGTGCGCGAAGACTGATGCCCTCTCGCCGCGCCGGTGGATCTCTCAGGCCTCGCCCGGCTGATCGTCAAACCACCGATACAGCGCCGGCAGCACCACCAGGGTGAGCAGGGTCGAGGTGATCAGCCCGCCGATCACCACCACGGCCAGGGGTTTTTGTACCTCGCTGCCCGGCCCGCTGGCAAAGAGGAAGGGCACCAGCCCCAGAAGGGCCACAGTCGCCGTCATCATCACCGGCCGGAAACGCTGCACGCAGCCCTCGCGCACCGCCTCGGCGACCGCCATACCGTCATCTCGCAGCTTGCGGATGCAGCTCACGAGCACCACGCCATTGAGCACCGCAATACCCCAGAGCGCGATGAAGCCCACCGAGGCTGGCACGCTCAGGTACTCGCGCGTCACCGCCAGACCGAACACGCCACCGATCGACGCAAACGGCAGCACCAGGATGATCAGCGAGGCGATCTTGAGCGACTTGAACAACATGAACAGCAGGAAGAAGATCGCCGCAATCGTGATCGGCACGATCACGGCCAGCGTCCCCATCGCGCGCTGCATGTTCTCGAACTGACCGCCGAACACGAAGTAATACCCCTCTGGCAGTACCACCTCGCGGTCCAGGCGCTGCTGCACCTCGGCGACGAAGCCGGCCAGGTCACGCCCTTCGACGTTGGCGCCCACCACCACCCGGCGCTTGGCCGTCTCGCGGCTGATCTGCGCCGGACCATCACGCACTTCGATGGTCGCTAACGCCGACAGCGGCACCAGCGCGCCATCGGGGGCGCGCAGCGTCACCTTGGCGATCGCCTCAGGCGAGTTCCGGTAGGACTCGGGATAGCGCACCGCGATCGCGAAGCGCCGCTCGCCTTCGTACAGGGTGGTCACCTCGCGCCCGCCGACGGCCGTCTCGATCACCGCCTGCACGTCCGCCACGTTGATCCCGTAGCGTGCAATGGTGCGCCGGTCGATGTCGATGGTCAGCGACTGCTGCCCGGACAGACGCTCCAGCCGGATGTCGCGCGAACCCGGCACATTACGCAGCACGCGCGCCACCTGCTCCGAGACGCGCTTCAGCTCGCCCAGGTCGTCGCCGAACACCTTGACAGCAAGCTGCGAGCGCACGCCGGTCACCATCTCGTCCACACGCTCCGCGATCGGCTGCGACAACACGATCTGCACACCGGGAATGGTGGACAGGCGCTTGCGGATGTCTTCGTCGATCTCGTCCTGCGTGCGCTCGCTCTTGGGATCGAGCAGCACGATGGGATCCGACTCGTTGGGGCCCGCCGGATCGGCCGGCGATTCGCCCCGACCCAGCTTGGACACCACCATGCGCACGCCCGGCACCTCGGCGATGCTTTTCATGGCGGCCATCTCAATGCGCAGCGATTCGTCCAGCGAGATGCTGGGGACCCGGTTGATCTGCGGCGTGAGCGCGCCCTCCTTCATGGTCGGCATGAAGCTCTTGCCCAGGAAGGGGAACAGCGACAACGACGTCGCCAACAGCGCCAGGGCCATCAACAGGGTGCGACGCCGGTTGTCCAGGGCGGCATCGAGCAAGGTCAGGTAACGGGTCTTGAGAAAGGCCACCACCCGCGTGTCATGGTCGGCCCCGCCCTTGAGGACATAGGAGCACAGCACCGGCGAAAGAAACAGCGACACCAGCAGCGAGACGAACAGGGCGATGGCGATGGTCAGGGCCAGTGGCGCGAACAGCTTGCCCTCGATCCCCTGCAGCGTCATCAGCGGCAGGAACACCAAAATGATGATGAGGATGCCGAAGATGGTGGGCGTGGCCACCTCCTGCGTCGCCTGCAGGATCAGTCGGATCCGCGATCCCTTGTCCGCCCCGGCGCCCAGACGGTGGTAGACGTTCTCCACCACCACCACCGTGGCATCCACCATCAGACCGATGGCAATTGCCAGCCCTCCCAGCGACATCAGGTTGGCTGACATCCCCAGGCGGTTCATCATGATGAAGGTCACCAGCGGCGTGATCACCAGCGTGGCCACCACGATCAGGCTTGATCGCACATCACCCAGGAAGATGAACAGCACCACCACCACCAGGAAGATGCCCTCGACCAGCACCTTGCCCACGGTCCACAGAGCGGAGTCCACCAGCTCGGTGCGGTCGTAGTAGGGAACGATCTTGAGCCCGCCGGGCAGCATGTCCTGGGCATTGATCTCATCGACCCGGGCCTTGACCCGGGTGACGATCTCCTTGGCGTTGCCCGCGCGCATCATCAGCACGATGCCCGAGACCGCTTCGGTGTAGCCGCCCTTGATGATGGCGCCTTGTCGTACCTCGCTACCAATACGCACCTCGCCCAGGTTGCCCACAAACACCGGCACGCCACCCGCCTCCTTGACCACGATGCCAGCGATGTCCTCCACGGTGCGGATCAGGCCCACGCCGCGTACCAAGAATTGCTCGGTCGACATGGGGAGTACGCCGCCGCCCGCATTGGCATTGTTGGCAGCGATGGCATCGGCCAGGTTCTGGATGGTCAGTCCGTGATAGCGCAGGCGCGCCGGGTCGGCCACCACCTGGAATTGGCGCACATAACCGCCCTGCGAGTTGATCTCGGCCACACCTGGGATGGACCGCAGCAGGGGCCGCACCACCCAGTCTTGCACGATGCGGCGCTCGGCCAGCTCGGTCGGGGTGAGCGCGCGTTGACCATCGTCGGGGTGCTCCAGGGTGTATTGATAGACCTCGCCCAGGCCGGTGGATACTGGGCCGAGTACTGGCGTGACCCCGGGGGGCATGCGTGAGCCGACCTCGATCAGCCGCTCGGTCACCAGCTGGCGTGCGAAGTAGACATCGGTCTTGTCGGTGAAGACCAGGGTGATGATGGACAGGCCGCTCTTGTTCAGGGACCGCATCTCGATCAGCCCGGGCAGACCGGTCATCGCGATCTCCAGGGGCACCGTGACGAAACGCTCGATCTCCTCGGGCGATCGGCCCTGGAACTCGGTGGCTACCTGCACCTGGACGTTGGTCACGTCCGGGAATGCGTCCACCGACAGGCGGGCGGACTCACGCAGGCCGAAGGCGCATAAGACCAGGGCAACCACGACGACCAGCAGCCGTTGGGCGAGCGCGGCGCGTAACAGGGAGTAGAGCATCAGCGTCCGATGGTAGGCCAAGCTGCGGACGTTGCCCCGCAATGCAGATTCCCCCGTGCATCACAGGGGCTTTGGGCGCTGACGACGGCTTGGCTCGTCAGAGCGAGGTGCCGTCGCGAATGCGGGTGGGATCGCCGATTTCGACGGTCCAGACAATGCCGTCGCCGATCTGGCCGGTGCCGCAGCTGCCGATGATGGCCTGGCGGATGGTGTCCACCATGGCATCGTCGGCCAGCACGCAGACCATCAGCTTTGGCGTGAAATCGGTCAGTTCTTCCTTCACCGTCCGCTTGGCGACCGCGGCCGGGGCGGTAAATCCTTCGGCCTTGAACACGGTCACGCCCGGGAAGTTCGGGATGGACCGCAGCGCCTCACGCAGGCGGTCCAGGCGGTTGGTGCGCACGATGGCGCGAATTTCCTTCATGACGAATCTCCTTCAGGCCTCGTGCGGCTGGTCGTCGAACCACCGGTACAACGTTGGCAGTACCACCAGGGTCAGCAGCGTGGACGTGATCAGCCCGCCGATCACCACCACCGCCAGGGGGCGCTGGACCTCGCTGCCCGGTCCGGAGGCAAATAGGAAGGGTACCAGCCCCAGCAGGGCTACGGTGGCCGTCATCATCACCGGCCGAAACCGCTGCACGCACCCCTCGCGCACCGCCTCGGCCACCGGCACCCCGTCATCGCGCAGCTTGCGGATGTAGCTGACCAGCACCACGCCATTGAGCACGGCGATGCCCCATAGCGCGATGAAGCCCACCGACGCAGGCACGCTGACATACTCCCCGGTCACGAACAGACCGAAGATCCCGCCGATCGAGGCGAAGGGCAGGACGGTGATGATCAGAGCAGCCAGCTTGAGCGAGTTGAACAGCATGAACAACAAGAAGAAGATGGCCGCGATGGTCGCCGGCACGATGACGGCCAGCGTGCCCAGGGCGCGCTCCATGTTCTCGAACTGGCCGCCCCACGACAGGGAATAGCCCTCTGGCAGGCGCACCTGCTGCGCCACCTTCTGTTGCACCTCGGCCACGAAGCCGCCCAGGTCGCGGTCCTTCACGTTGGCGCCTACCACCACGCGGCGCTGACCCATCTCGCGGCTGATCGTCGGCGGGCTATCGACCAGGTCGATCTTCGCCACAGCCGCCAGCGGGATCAGCGTCCCGTCCTGGGCCCGCAGCGTGGTCGCCCGGATCGCCTCGACCGAATTGCGGAACTGCTCGGGGTAGCGCACCGCAATGCCGAAGCGGCGCTGGCCTTCATAGAGCTGGCTGACCTCGCGCCCGCCGAAGGCCATCTCGATGACCTCGTTGATGTCAGCGACATTGATGCCGTAGCGCGCGATCGCGTTGCGGTCGATCTCCACTTGCAGCGTCTGCTGGCCGTTAAGCCGCTCGACCCGGATGTCGATCGCACCCGGTACGGTGCGCGTCACG
Organism: Comamonadaceae bacterium; assembly: GCA_947463025.1. Taxonomy (GTDB): domain Bacteria; phylum Pseudomonadota; class Gammaproteobacteria; order Burkholderiales; family Burkholderiaceae_C; genus Ramlibacter. Next base: position 11,920 of record CANHSE010000047.1, on the reverse strand, counting down.
CGGGCGATCTCCTCGGAGATCCGCTTTAACTCCTCTAGGTCGTCGCCGAACACCTTGATCGCCAGCTGCGAGCGGACGCCGGTGACCATCTCGTCCACGCGCTGCGCGATCGGCTGGTTCATGATCACCTGTACGCCCGGCAGGTCGGCCAGCACCCGGCGGATGTCGGCCTCGATCTCGGCCTGGGTGCGCCCGGCTTGCGGGTCGATCACCGCGATCGGGTCCGACTCGTTGGGGCCTGCCGGGTCGGCAGGCGACTCGCCCCGTCCCAGCTTGGCCACCACCATTTTCACGCCTGGCACCTGCGAGACCCGCTTCATGGCGTCGGTCTCGATCTTGATCGACTCGTCCAGCGAGATGCTGGGCACCCGGATGATCTGCGGGACGATCGAGCCTTCCTTCATCGTGGGAATGAAGCTCTTGCCCAGGAAGGGAAAGAGCGCGAAAGATCCGAGCAGCAGGGTCACGGCGACGATGAGCGTCTTCTTCTCGGCAGCCAGCGCTGCGTGCAGCAGCTTCAGGTAGCCCCGCTTCATGAAGGCGATGGGCCGGGTGTCGTGGTCGGCGCCGCCCTGCAGAAGGTAGGAGCACAGCACCGGCGAGAGAGAAAGCGACACCACCAGCGATACAGCCAGCGCGATCGCGATCGTCAGCGCCAGCGGCCCGAACATCTTTCCCTCCATGCCCGAGAGCGCCATGAGCGGCAGGAAGACCAGGATGATGATGCTGATGCCGTAGATGGTGGGCTTTGCCACCTCGCTGGTGGCGTCCAGGATCACCCGCAGCCGCTCAGAGCGGCTGGGGCCCGCATGCCCGAGCTTGTGGTACACGTTCTCGACCACCACAACCGTGCCGTCGACCATCAGTCCGACGGCGATAGCCAGCCCTCCCAGTGACATCAGGTTGGCCGACAGGCCCAGTCGGTTCATCGCCATGAAGGTCACCAGAGGCGTGATCACGATGGTGGCTACCACCACGATGCTCGAGCGCACATCCCCCAGGAACAGGTAGAGGATGATGATGATGAAGACGATGCCTTCGAGCAGCACCTTGGTGACCATCCAGAGCGCCGAATCCACCAGCTCGGTACGGTCGTAGAAGGGTTCGATCTTCAGGCCCCCGGGCAGCAGCTTCTGGGTGTTGATGTCGTTGACCTTGGTCTTGACCCGCCCCACGACCTCCTTGGCATTGCCGCCACGCAGCATCATCACGATGCCAGCCACGGCCTCGGAATCACCGTTCTTGATGATCGCACCCTGACGTACTGCAGCACCGATCGTGACCTGCGCGACGTCCCGCACGAACACCGGCACACCGCCTTCCTCCTTGAGGATGATGTTGCCAATGTCCGCTTCGGTGCGGATCAGGCCTACGCCACGAATCAAGTATTGCTCAGCCGCAGCGCGCAGCACGCCGCCGCCGGAGTTCGCGTTGTTGCGGTCGATCGCTTCCTCCACCTCCGCCAGCGGGATGCGGTAGGCGCGCAGACGGTCGGGGTTGACCAGCACCTGAAACTGCCGCTCCAGTCCGCCCATGGAGTTGATCTCCGCCACGCCCGGAATCGAGCGCAGCATCGGCCGCACCACCCAGTCCTGGATCACCCGGCGCTCCATCAGCTCGGCGTCGGTGAGCTTGCGCTTGCCATCGTCGGGGTGCACCAATGTGTATTGGTAGACCTCACCCAGACCCGTGGACACCGGACCCAGCACCGGCACAATTCCCTCAGGCATGCGGGGCGTGACCTCGAGCAGCCGCTCCATCACCAACTGACGCGCGAAATACACGTCGGTCTTGTCGTTGAAGACCAGGGTGATGATCGACAGGCCGCTGCGGTTCAGGGCTCGCATCTCGGTCAGGCCGGGCAGGCCGGTCATCGCGATTTCCAGGGGCACGGTGACGAAGCGCTCGACCTCCTCGGGGGAGCGGCCCGGCGCCTCGGTGGCGACCTGGACCTGTACGTTGGTGACGTCGGGGAAGGCATCGACCGACAGCTTCATCGCGGCGCGGACACCAAAGGCCAGCAGGGCGGCCGCGACGACGAGAACCAGCAGCCGCTGCGACAGGGCCGCGCGGATCATGGACGCGATCATGGGGGCTCCTTACTGAAGTTCGGCGCGTTTTCGTTCGTTGTGAAGGTGGAAGGCGCCCTCAACCACCAGCGGCGTACCCACGGTCAGCCCCTTGAGGACCGGACGCTGACCTTCCAGCGTTGCCGGGCCCAGGTCCACCGGGGTGAAGCGGTACGTGTTGTCCGCCGTGCGCACATAGACGTGATCTCGGTCGTTCTCGCGTACCACGGCCGCCGATGGCACGGTGGGCTGCTTGACCGCGGGCCCTACCAGGCGCAGCGTCGCCAGCATCTGCGGCTTGAGCTGACGGTCCCTGTTGTCTACCTGGGTGCGGACGGTCAGCGTGCGGGTATCGGGCGACACCGTATCGCTGATGAAGACCACCTTGCCGGTCAGCTTTCGGCCCTCCAGCGCGGGGACCGTCACCTCTACCGCCTGCCCGAGGTTGACAGTGCGGGCGGCCGCTTCGGGCAGTGCGCCGATCACCCAGACGTTAGACAAGTCGGCCACTGTATAAAGCGGATCGCCCGGTTGCGTCACTTGCCCCTGCGAGACGGTGCGCTCTGTGACCACGCCGGCGATGGTGGCTGTCACGTTCGCTGCTTCCTGCAGGCTGCCGCTGGCCGCCAGGCGCTGGATGCCATCGGCCGGCATCCCCATGAGCCGCAACTGGTCGGCGGCGGCGCGGGACTCGGCGCGGGCGATGGCCAGCTCGGTTTCGCGGCGCTGTAACTCAGCGGTGCCGATGACGTCGGCCTGGATCAACTGGCGCGCGCGGTCAACCGCGCGTTCGGCCAGGCTCGCTTGCGAGTTGGCCCTTAGAAAGGCCAGCTGCGCGGTGGTCAGCTCGGGGCTGGCGATGCGTGCAAGGGTCTGGCCTGGCCGAACCTGCTCGCCCACCTCGGTGAGGACTTGGGTGATGCGGCCGGTCACGCCGGCGCCGATGCGGGTGACCAGCTTCTCGTTCGCGTCGATTCGGCCGACCACCTCCTGCACGGTGGCAATATCGGCCAGTTGCACTTCGCCCACCTTGAAGTGATGGGACATGGCCGGTTGGATACGCACTAGGTTCGGATCGGCTGCAGCCGCACTTGCGGCGGCGGCGGGTGCTTGCGCCGTGTTGCTGCTGCCATCCTTACCGCAGGCAGCAAGCAACAGGGCGGCCACGGCGGGCGCGAGCCAACGCACGGCGGTAACGGACAGGGATTGAACCGAGATTTTTTGGAAATAAGGCATCAGGTGTCTCCTTCAGGGACGAGCGGAGAGCATGGACTCGGGGACGCTGTAGCGGCCCGCGAGGAATTCCAGTTCCACCGCGGCGGCTTGTAGGCGAAAGCGTGCGTCAATCAGATCGGCGCGGACCGAGCGGAGCAGGCGCTGTGCGTCCAGCACCTCCAGGATGCCGCGCTCGCCGAAACGATAGGCGGCCTGGGCGACGCGCAGCGCCGCTTCGGCATCTGGCAGCGCGCCCCGGCTGAGGGCATCGACACGCAAGCGGGCCACTTCGAGGGCCTTACGGGCCGATTCGATCTGGATCGTCAGCTCTTTGCCTCTTCCCTCAAGCAGCGTCTGGGTGCGCGACAGTTCAGCGGCCGCCTCGTCGATGCGGCCTCGGCCTTGGTCCAGTAATGGCAGGCGCACGCCCACGCTGACCATGCCCTGCCGTAGTTCGCGCTCTCGCATCTCGCCCAGGCGCACGTCCACGCCCGGAAAGCGGCTGGCTCGCGCCTCACGCAGGAGGGCTTCACGGCGCGCGACTTCGGCACGCAGCTGCGCTAACTCCGGATTGCGCGACTGAGCCTCATTCTGCAACTGCTCGCCAGTCGGCAACAGCGGCGTATCCGACAAGGATGCTGCCAGCCGCCAGCCCGGGGGCAGCTGGCCTGCGGCCAGACGGGTTAGCGCCAGAGCGGCCTGGTCGGCCTGCAGCCGAGCGGCCTCGAAGCGCTGGCGTGCGTTGACCACTTCCGCATCCGCCTTGATCGACTCCAGTCGAGGCGCCTCGCCGGTTTGTACCCGGGCCCTTACACGCTCCCGGATCTGTTCGAGCAGTTGCAAGGCGTCGCCCGCTGCCTCGGCCTCCTCGCGGCGCAGAAGCAGTTCGTAGGCCTTGAGGCGCACCTGCGCCACGAGCTCATTGGCCGTGACGGCCACCTGTTGGCGGCTGCCTTCGAGCCCGAAGCGCGCGCCTTCGATCCGTGCGCTGCGCAGGTTGGGGTTCTCCAGCCGTTGGCTGATCGTCCAGCTGCTGAGGCTGCCGCCCTGTGCACTGGGCAGCCTTGCCCGGCCCTGGCCGGTACCCGTCTCGATTTCGGGATTGGGCAAGGCGGATGCCGTGGTGACCGCTGCGGTGGCAGCGTCGCGGCTCTGGAGCGCTGCGCGCAGACCCGGGTTGTACCGCTGGACCAGTGCCACTAGATCGGCCAGGGAGAGGACCACCGCATCGGAGCCCGTGGCGGTGACAGGGGGCGGTGCCGTCGCCGCCCCGGCGGGGATGGCAGGTGAGACCGGCGCCGGAGGGGCGACCCCCTGGGCCAGTGCGCCGCTGCTGGCCAATACCAAGCAGACATTGCGGACGGGACGCAGGATCGGGCGTAGGTTCATTGTGGGCATGTCATGTCAGTGGTCTGGTAGCAGCCCCCGTGCCGGTAATGGGCTGGCACGCGTGCGCGGGACAGGGTGTCGGCGCCGTGAGCGGCGCTGAGGCGTCGATGCCGTGAGGGGGGTGCCGGTTTGAATCCGTTCTTCCCGAGTGTAGGAAAAGGTGTTCATCCCCAGCAGGGGTCAGGTTATCGCGAATCATCATGCCCCGCGGTGCTTTTGGTTCTTGCCGCCACCCGCGGAACGCACGCTCAGGACCATGGTCACCACCAGGACCACCACCACCACCCCGAGCGACACCACGGCCGGGATCTTGTAGACATCAATCAGACACATTTTGGTGCCGATGAACACCAGGATCACGGCCAGGCCGTAGTTCAGGAGGTGGAATTTGGAGGCCACCGCAGCGAGCAAGAAATACATCGCGCGCAAACCCAGGATCGCGAACACATTGCTCGTGAGCACGATGAAGGGATCCGAGGTGATCGCGAAGATCGCGGGGATGGAGTCGACCGCGAAGATCACGTCGGTCAGCGCCACCAGGCAGATCACCATGAACAAGGGTGTGGCGATGCGCTTGCCGTTTTCCAGGGTGAAGAAGTTCTCGCCGTCGAAGTTCTTGCTTACGGGCATCAGGCGCCGCAGCAGCTTCAGGGCGGGGTTGCTTTCAAGATCACTTTCCTTGCCGGCGGCCCACCACATCTTGATGCCAGTGAGGATCAGGAAGGCGCCGAACACATACAGCACCCAATGGAAGTTGGCGAGCAACCAGCCGCCCACCAGGATCATGACGGTGCGCAGCACGATCGCGCCGATGATGCCGATCATCAGCACCCGCTTCTGGAAGGCCGGTGGCACCGCGAAATAGGTGAAGATCAACAAGAACACGAAGATGTTGTCGACCGCCAGTGACTTCTCGATCAGATAGCCAGTGAGGAATTCCAGAGATTTCTCGTTCGCCACGGCGGTCGAGCCGGTGGTGTCCTTCACGGCCCACCAAAAAAGCGCGTTGAACACGAAACTCAGTGCGATCCAGATGATCGACCAGTTCAGGGCCTCCTTCACGCCGATTTCATGCGCGCCCTGCTTTTTCAGGACCACGAAATCGACGAACAGCGAAGCCAGCACGATGGCCACAAAAGTGGCCCACAGCCAAGTGGGTGCGATGGTGTCCATGGTCTGGTTTCTTCCGAGAAATGAGTCAAAGCCGAACGATAGTGAACTTGAATATCCTTAAAAACCGCATAATTGCTGACATTTAGTTCTGAAAAACGGAAGTATTGTGAGCATTCTTTTCAGCTACCGGCATCTGTATTACTTCTGGGTTGTGGGCAAGGAGGGCGGCATGTCGCGTGCCGCCGATCGCCTGGGCATGGCGGTCCAGACGGTGAGCACCCAAGTGCGTGAGCTCGAGCAGGCGCTGGGCTGCCACCTGCTCAAGCCGGTCGGCCGTGGCCTGGCGCTCACCGATGCCGGTCTCGCCGCCATGCGTCAGGCCGACCAGATCTTTCAGCTGGGTGAGGCCCTGCCCGAGGTGGTGCGCGACGCGGTCGAGGCGCCGCGGGTACGGCTGGCGGTGGGCATCTCCGATGGCATCCCCAAGCTGGCCGTGAGGCACCTGCTCGAGCCGGTGATGCAGGAGCCGCAGTTGCGCCTGCTGTGTCACGACGGCGAATTCGCCGATCTCTTGGGCGAGTTGGCCCTGCACAAACTGGACATGGTCATCTCCGATCGGGTGGCGCCGTCCAGTCCGGGCCTGCGTTTCTACAGCCACCCTGCGGGTGTCTCGCCTATCGCCTGGTACGCCACACCGGCCCTGGCCAAGCGCTTGCGGACTGCGGTGCGTCGTACGGGCGACTTTGCCGACGGACTGGCGCGCTCGGGCCTGCCGGTGCTGCTGCCGACCGGACATGGCGTGCTGCGCGCGCGTCTGGACCAGTGGTTCGAGCGCCATGCCTGCCACCCGCAGGTGGCCGGCGAGTTCGAAGACAGCGCCTTGCTCAAGACCTTCGGCGCCAGCGGCATGGGCGTGTTTCCCGCCGCCACGCTGGTGGAGGACGATCTGACCGATCGTTATGGCGTCGAGCGCGTGGGCGAATGCGACGGCGTCGAGGAGCATTTCTTCGCGATCACGCCGCAGAAGAAAGTGGAACACCGGCTTGTGCGGCGTATCACGGGCTAGGTGGGGCCGAGTTTCGCGCCCAGCTGGTCCAGCAAGCGGGCCAGGGCGGCGGTGTCTGCGGGCTTGACCAGGTGGTGGTCAAAGCCCGCTTGCTGCGTGCGTTCCCGATCCTGCTCCTGGCCATACCCCGTGACCGCCACCAGGTAGGGGCAGCGTCCCGCCGCCTGGGCCCGCAGCCTGCGCGCCAACTCGTAGCCGTCCACTTCGGGTAAGCCGATATCCAGCAGGCAGACATCGGGCGGCTCCGCCGCTGCCCGTGCGAGCGCCGCGGACGCACTGTGCTCGATGGTGGCATGGTGCCCCAGCGTCTCTACCAACAAGGCCAGCATCTGCGCGGCGTCGACGTTGTCATCGACTACGAGCACCTTCAATGCCTTGGGTGGCGTGGATTGGGGCGACGCTTGCGGCGCGGCGGCCTGAGCAGCCTCGCTCTCGTCTGCGCTCACCTGGGTGAGTCTCGGCAGGGTGATGATGAAGCTGCTGCCGCGCCCCAGACCATCGCTGTGCGCCTCGACCCGTCCTTCGTGCAACTCCACGAGCCGGCGTACCAGTGCCAGTCCGATGCCCAAGCCGCCCTGCGACCGGTCAGAGGCGCGCTGCGCCTGCGTGAACAGCTCGAAGGCGGTGTTGACCAGCTCGGGCGACATGCCGATGCCGTTGTCCTTCACGGTGATCAAGGCTTGCGCGTCCTGCGCCTCTAAGGTGATCTGGATCCAGCCTGGTGACGGCGTGTACTTGACTGCATTCGTCAACAGGTTGGTCAACACCTGCACCAGCCGCTTGGCATCGCCCTTGACGTACACGGGCTCGGGCGGAGTGTGGACTTTCAGGCGATGCTGCTTGGCCTGCGCGAGGGGGCGGACCTGTTCGACGGCATCAAGAATGATCCGACCGATGTCCAGGGTTATGAGGTCGAGCTTGACCAGGCCGCGTGTGACGCGCGAAACGTCCAGCAGATCGTCCACCATCGCGGTCAGGTGCCGCACCTGGCGCGCGATCACGGCGCTGGTCTGGCGGATTCGGTCCTTGCGTAGGCGATCGCTCTCGTCGCTGGCCATGGCCAGCATGTCGGCGGCCGCGCGGATGGGCGCCAGCGGGTTGCGCAACTCGTGCGCCAGCATGGCTAGAAATTCGTCCTTGCGACGATCTGATTCACGTAGGGCCTGTTCGGCCTTCATTCGGTCGGTGATGTCCATCACCGTGGTCACGCCGCCGATGATTTGATGGGTCTTGTCGAAGATGGGCGCTGCCGACATCAGGACCGTGCGTGGCAGGGGGGGTTCATGGAAGGACAGCACTTCGAGGATTTCGCCCGCAATGTGTTCGCCCTTGAGGGCGCGCGCCATGGGCCATTCGGTCGGGTGTACCGGGCGCGTGCGCCGCGCGTCCTCGACCCACCAGCCCGTCCACTTTTGGAAGTCCACGGGGTTCCCGACCTGAGGCTGTCCCACCCCCCAGAAGAGCCGATTGGCCGGATTGGTGCTGATGAGGCGTCCATGGGCATCGGTGACGAAGATGCCCACCGGGGTAGCCTCCAGCACGGCGTTGAGCCGACGGCTTTCGGCTTCCACCTGCCTGGCCACGTTTTGCGCATGCAATTCGCCTGCATGCAATTGTGCTTGGGCGGACTCGATGGCGCGTGCCTGGAGCGCGATCGTGTGCGCTTGTGTGGCGAGCTCGGAGTGGGCCTTCGTGAGCAAGACCCGCAGGTCGGGCTCAGGGGCAGTGGGGGGGTCCTGGGTCGAAGCCACGGCAGTTCGGTTTCGCAATCAGCTTGAAGGTCAGAGTAGCAGCGGGCGCCGCGCCTGAGGGTTCATGGATGTATCAGGTGCTGGAGTAAGCTCGACGCGTCCTTATGTCCGCAGTTGCAGATTCCTCTCTCATCGATTCGCGCTATGCCGCGGGCCGGCTCTTGACCACCCTGGCCCTGGTGACCTTGGGCAATGGCGGCATGTATGTGGTGGCGGTGGTGCTGCCGACGGTGCAGGCGGAGTTCGGCGTCGGCCGCGCCGATGCGTCGCTGCCCTACACCCTCATGTTGGTGTGCCTGGGATTGGGCGGGCTTTGGACCGGACGCATGGCCGACCGCTACGGCATCGCGCCCGTGCTTGGGATCGGCGCAGCGGCGGTGGCCGCCGGCTACCTGCTGGCGGCGCTGTCGGACAGCATCTGGACCTTCGGTCTGGTGCATGGCCTGCTGCTTGGCATGCTGGGAAGTTCAGCCACCTTCGCGCCCCTGATCGCCGACACCGCGCTGTGGTGGAACAAGCGGCGCGGCATCGCGGTGGCTATTTGCGCCAGCGGCAACTATGTGGCTGGCACGGTGTGGCCCCCGATCGTGCAATGGGGCATCGAGGCCTTCGGCTGGCGACCCACCTACATGGCCATGGGATTGGTCTGCGGCGCAGGCATCGCGCTGCTCTCGCTGCGCATGCGTCTGCGGCCGCCGCAGGTGGACGTGGCCCCGACCCTAAGCCCGTCGATGACGATCGCACCGGACACCCGCCGCCCCTTCGGCCTGCCGCCCTCTCTCGCGCAATCGCTGTTGTTCATCGCCGGCATTGCCTGCTGCGTGGCGATGGCGATGCCGCAGGTGCATATCGTGGCCTATTGCGTGGACCTGGGTTTCGGCGCCGCACGGGGTGCCGAGATGCTGTCGCTGATGTTGGTGTGCGGCATCGTCAGCCGCCTGGTGTCGGGCCTGATCTGCGACCGCATCGGCGGCATACGGACCTTGCTCCTGGGGTCGGCGCTGCAGGGCGTGGCCTTGCTCTTGTTCCTGCCCTTTGATGGCCTGGTGCCGCTGTATGTGATCTCGGCGATGTTCGGCTTGTTCCAAGGTGGCATCGTGCCCGCCTACGCCATCATCGTACGCGAGCACTTTCCCGCGCAGGAGGCTGGCGCGCGCGTAGGCGCCCTGGTCATGGCGTCTCTGTTTGGCATGGCGCTCGGTGGCTGGATGTCCGGGTGGGTGTTTGACATCACGGGCAGTTACCATGCCGCCTTTCTCAATGGCATCGGCTGGAACCTCTTGAATCTGTCGATCACCAGTTTCTTGTTCTTTCGGGTGCTACGCCGCACGCCGCGCGCGCCCTCACCGGCCTGAACCCCCTTCGCATGTCGAATTCCGTGCCCTCACCCGATGCCCTTGCACCCGGCGCCACGCTGCGTCACTACAAGGGCGGGCTCTATCGCGTCGTGGGTTTGTGCCGCATCGAGGCCACCCTCAAGACCGGCGTCTTGTATCAAGCGTGCCAGGGCGACGTGGAGGTGGTGTGGATGCGGCCGCTGGAGCAGTTCACCGAAAAGGTGACCACGTCCGAGGGGGTCGTCGCCCGCTTCACGGTGGTTACGCCCGCCGCTTGAGGTCCGTGGGCCGGGTTAGCCGAAGCGGGCTCGGCATGCGGCCTGCATGTCGGAATCGCGGATGAAGCCGCACTGCCCCGAGCCACCGCCGGTGGAGGCGCGGCACATGGCTTGCAGATCGCCATTGCGGATGAAGCCGCACTGTCCGCTGCCGCTGCCTGTGATCGCACGGCAATAGGCCTGGGTGTCGTTGTCTCGGATGAAGCCGCACTGCCCACTGCTGCTGCCGGTGACCGCGCGGCACAAGGCTTGGGTGTCGTTGTCACGAATGAAGCCGCACTGTCCGCTGCCGCCACCCGTCGTAGCCCGGCAATAGGCCTGCATGTCGGAGTCGCGGATGAACCCGCATTGCCCTGAGCCACCGCCGGATCCCGCACGGCACTGCGCTTGCAGGTTCGGGTCTTTGATGAAGCCGCACTGCCCGCTTTGGGCATGGGCCAGGCCCGAGAACAAAAGGGCGGCAATCCACAGGAACTTCATGGGGCATTCTCAGGCTGATTACAGTGCACGCTGCTAGTTTAATCACGCACCTAACCAGGATCAGCCATGGCAAGTTTCAACTACGGCATCGATTGCGAGGACGACAAGAAAGCCAAGAAGCTTTGGCAGTTCATCTCCCGACTGAATATCGCGCAGGACGGCCTGGATCTGTCGAGTGACCGCGTCAGCGTGATCGCCAGTCAGGCCCTACTGGAGGAACTCAAAGGCTATGCGAGCGCACAGCCCGGTGCGCTCGTAGTCGAAGTCTGGCCGGCCGAGAGGGACTATGACGACGCGGAGTCGGGTGGCGCCTTGGAGGTTCACGAAATCAAGGGCAAGCCCACGCGCGCAGCGGCCGCTTCGGGGCCGACCCGCTTCAAGGCGTATGCCGGCACGGCCGACAACTGCCAGGCTTTTCGCGCCTGGCTCGACGCCTCACCCCCTCAAGGGCTCGAGATCCTCGAGCAGTGGGAGCCTGCGATCGAGGGCGGGTCTTGGGGCATCGACTTTCGCTGCGACGACCCAAACTTCGCCAAGTCGACTAACACGCAATGGGTGGCCAAGGGCATCGTTCTCGAGAAGGTTCGGCGCTAGGGCGCTCGCTTCAGTGATGGCGCGGCGCGAAGGTTGATCCGCTTTGCATCGGCGCGGTGAACACCGACTGCCACGCCTGAAACAGGGGCGCTGCAGCGTTCGCGGTGCTGCGCACAGCTTGCTGCTGTTGTTCCGTGGGCCGCATGAATTCGCCTTGCGCCTTGAGCGAGGCGAGCATCATTTCCTGGGCGTATTGCGCAATCGTGCTAACGCTGGAGAGCAGCACCGTCGAATGGATCGCCATTAGCTCCGCGGGGCTGTTGGCGCTGCGCAGGCGGTCTGCGGTCTGTTCCTGCAGCAAGGCCGCACGCTGGATCAGTTGTTGCTGCGTCTGCTGAAAGGTCTCCATCGCGCGCAGCATGGCGCAGGCCGTCGTTGCGGTGCTGGCCAGGTGCTGGCGGGTGATGTCCGCGACAGCGCTGGCACCGGCGTTGATGTCGGTCGTGTGTTCCGATTCCTGCGCTGTGGTGGTGTCACGGGTATTGCTTTTGGGGGCCATGAAGTTCGCTCCTGGTTGTGGGGGGATGAAAAAGAGCGGCGCCTGCCTGCGCCGGTGCGACTGTGCGGCGTGCGCTCAATTCGCGATGCTGAATTGATTACGCAGCATCTGAATCTGATCGTGATGACG
>CANHSE010000046.1 GCA_947463025.1 Comamonadaceae bacterium | reverse complement strand
TCGGGCCAGGGGCCGATCGTGGCGGCCACCGATTACGTGCGCGCTGTGCCCGAGCAGGTGCGCGCCTATCTGCCCGAGGGCCGGCGCTACACCACCTTGGGCACGGACGGCTTCGGGCGCAGTGACACGCGGGCGGCGCTGCGCGCGTTCTTCTCGGTGGATGCGGCGGCCATCGTGAGGGCGGCGCTGCATGCGCGGGCCACGTCTGGCGCCGAGCCGCGCGCGCAGGAGCCTGCGCCGTTGGGGGCCGTCTAGCCACTTCAGGGGCTGCACGCAGTCGATCCGCTACATTCAGACCCGCGCCGCGCGCCGACGGGACGAACCGTCCTGCCCGCCTCTTTGTTGCTTTTACGGACAAACAGCATGCCGAACTGGGTCTACAACACCTTGCGCGTCAAGGGAACAAAAAAGCGGTTGACGCAGTTTGCGTGGTCGATCGGCTCGCCCTCGGCACCCGTCGACTGGACGAAGCTGGCCACCGTGGTCCCCATGACCTGGGACGCGCGTGACGAGCGAAGAAGCGGGGCGCTCGAGGTGGACGGACGCGACCTCGTCTATCAATTCGACACCGCATGGAGCCCCCGGCCTCAGCTGATCGAGGACCTGGCCGCACGCTATCCCGACCTGCGCTTCGAATTGCACTACGTCGAGGAGGGCCCCGCCTTTGCGGGTGCGGCGGTGTTCGCCCAAGGTCGCAAGGTCGGCGAGGCCTACCTCGGGGATGGCGAGGAGCAGGCCTTCTTCGAACCCTATGACGACGATGAATTCGATGGCGAGTGGGACTACGACGGCATGACCACGTCACTGCTCGCGCGCGCACGCGCAGGCGAGACGATCGATTGGGACGCACGACGCCAGCGCGCCCAGGCGGCCCGAAAAGCGGCCGAACAACAGGTGGCCGCCGAGGCGGGCGAGCAATTGAGCCAAGCGGTGGCCCGTATCCAAGGCGACCCTGCGCTGCGCAAAGATCCCCGGCGCCGCAACGAAATCCTGATTCCGCTGGCAAGCCGCACCGGTCCTGGCCTGGGCGCCATCCCCAAGGCCTGGTGGAACGACGATCTGCTGCTGGCGTTCCTGCTCGAACAGTACGAGCAGGCCAAGTTGATTCCGGCTGCCCTGTGCACCGAAACGCTGGTGGACAAGCTGCTGGCGGTACAGGGCCGAGGCTATGCGGGCCTGTATCCGATTCCCTCTTTGAAAGTCGGTCTGCGCAACGAGCGGCAGGCGCTGGCGTATGTCAAAGAGGCGCCGGGCTCCTTGGGCAAAGTCCCGCGTGCGCTGCGTACCGCGAAGGTCTGCGAGCACGCCGTGCGCGGCGACGGCGCAGCCCTCGAGCATGTGCCCAAGGCCTTGCGCACTGCGGCTCTGTGCGATGCAGCGGTCGCGAACAAGGGCGCCGCCCTGGAGTTTGTTCCTGCGGCTTTGAAGACAGCGGATCTGTGCCGAAAGGCCGTTCGACCGGAGGCGCCCAACGCGCTGAAGTTCGTGCCCACGAAGTTTCTGGATGAATCGCTGCTAAAAGTGGCACTGGACAACACGCACAGCTGGATGCGGCTGGAGCTCGGGTCGGTGAACAGCGTCGCCTTGCGCCGCAAGTACCTGCTGCAGATCGTCGCCAAGGACGGTTGGTCGTCGATCAAGGAGATGACCGACGCGGAACACGCGCAGGCTTGGGGCTCGGACGAAGGGCGAGCGCTGCTAGGCAAGCTGCTGGAGGACGACAGCCTGGGTTTGCTGGAAAAAGTGCCTGTCCGCTTTCATACCCCCGAGATCCTGGCGGCCGCCGGCCAACACAGTGCCTTGGCCAATTTCAAGTTCATCCCGGATACGTACAAGACGCGCGCCTTGTGCCGCGAGGCGCTCGAGAACGATCACTGGGGCGGCGATGTCCTGCGTCATGTCCCGCAAAAACTTCGCGATCGAGACTTGTGCGCATTCGCCCTGGACAAGGCGGTGGCGGGGCCGGCCAACACCTTCCGTACCGAGAAGTTCACGAACGAACTGTTCATCTGGTTCAAAGGCTTTGAAGAAGGCGATCGCGCCGCCAGCGCCAGGGCCCATCTCGCTCGCAGTTTCGTTGAATCTGAATTTCCGGAGTCGGTGTGGGACGCCAAGTTGGTCGCGCGTGCTATGGACTCCTCGCCCTATGCGGTGTTCTTCATCCCGCGTCGCCATGTGAGCGAAGAGGCCCTGCTTCAGGTGGTGCGCGATCACTTCACGACGTATCTGTTGTTGGAACCCGACGTTGCGCGCGCACTGGCGCCGCAAGCGGCCGCGATCCTGCGCGAGTTCGTCGGCGAGCGCGCCTGGGCCTTGGGCGCCAAGTGGCAAGCGCTTCATCCGATGCTTCAGTCCTCGGACCCGGCGCCACTGACCCAAGCCCTCCAGCTCCATGCAGTGCGCTGGTTAACCACGCAGTTCTCTGGCCGGGTCCTGGCGCGCGCCATGGAGGAACTCTCCGGCGATTCCGTCAAGGTGGTGGAGGCCATCTTGGCTAACGGGCAGCAGGCCGCGCAGATGTTTCCCGACTACGTGGGCCGTTCTGGCTTGTCAGAGCACGAATGTCATCGCGTGCTGTTTGCCTGCGATCCGATTCGCGAGCAAGCCTGATGGCGTGCGGCTCAGGGCTGTACGCGGTCGATCCGTAGCTCCACGCCCCGCTGCCCGATGCGCGTGTGCACGGGCGTCCCCACCAGATCGCCGGATTCGGGCAAGGCTTGCCCCGAACGCGAGATGCGGGCGGTTACCACCACGTCGGGGTGGGCCGACAGCCGCATCTGCGGGGACATCGCGCTACTGTCGTCCAGCGTGAAGTCGGCCGGCAGATCGGCCACGCGCAGGCGCACGATGGCCAGGGGCATGCGCGGGCCCTGCTCGGCGCGGGCCACGATGAAGACGGTGTCACCCGGATTGGCGCGGGCCCGCATCGCCGGCGAGAGGCTGATGCGCCCCCGGATCGATGCGCCGCTGGCTGCGGTCAGTGCGCGGGGGTCTGCGGGCAAACGCGGCGAGGTGTTCGCGCTCACATCAGCCTGTGCGGTGGCTTGCCCGCCCGAGCGGGATTGCAGGGCCTCTTGCAGGCTTTGCGTCAGCCCGCGCGCGAACTCGCTCTCAGGTGGCAGATTCGCGATCGCGCGGCGCCAGTGGGTGATGGCGGTGGTCATGTCGCCGCGTTTGAAGGCCACGCTGCCGGCGAGCGCCAGCGCCTTGGGCTGATCGGGGTCGAGGCGCAGCGCGCGCTCGATCAGGCGCATCGGCTCGCCCTCGGGGTTCTGGCCTTGCAGCAGGCTCAGGATGTCGGCGCGATCGGCCAGCAGGTTCGCGTCATTGGGTGTGAGGGCGAGGGCGCGCGCAAAGGCCTGGTCGGCTTCCTTGAATCGTTGCAGCGACGCCAGCGTGCGCCCCGCCATGGCCCAGGCCGGGCCGTCTTCGGGCCGTGCTTGACCGGCCTGGGCACGCGCCTCCAGGGCCTGCGTCATCTGCGACACCATGGACTCGACCTGCGTCATCGTGGGCTGCGGGCCCGCTGCCACCCGCGGGGGCTGCGACAAGGCCGCCGGATTGCCCACGGCCAGGTACAGCACCACGGCCAGCAGCGGCACACCAGCCATCACCATCCAGGCCATGCCGCGTGCGGGGTCGGCGCGCCAGGCCGCAGGGGACAGGGCGTGTTCTTCCAGCAGGCGGCGGCTGATCTCGGCCTGCAGGCGTTCGGCCGTCGCCGCGTCGATACGGCCTGCGGCGCGATCACGTTCAGTGGCGGCCAGTTGTTCGCGTAGCAGCGAGAGCGTGGAGCCGCCGCGTGCGCCCGCACCCGCCAGCGCGCCCTGCGCTCCGGCGTCGTGGTTTCGCCGCAGGGTCGGCAGCAAGAACGCCAGCGTGCCTGCCGCGAGCAGCAGGGCCAGGATCCAGAAGGTGGCAGTGGGGGTCATCGCGTGGGCTCTCCATCCAGCAGGGCCTGCACGCGCCGGATTTCATCGGCGCTGAGTCCCCCTGCGTCGCGCCGGCGCCGCCGGGTGTTGCCGATCCACCAGACCAGAGCGACCCCCAGCAGCAGGAAGGGGCCCACCCACAGCACCACCGTCGAGGCCTGCAGGGGCGGGCGATACAAGACGAACTGGCCATAGCGGTCCACCATGAAGTCCCGCACCTCTTGGTGGCTGCGGCCTTGCTGCAGTTGCAGTCGGATCTGCGCGCGCAGATCACGCGCCAGATCGGCTTGCGAGGCAGCCAGAGTCTCGTTCTGGCAGACCACGCAGCGCAGTTCGTCGGCCAGCGCCAGGACGCGCGCTTCCAGCGCCGGGTCGGCGGCCGTCGGCGCGGCCTCGCGCGCCTGGGCGATGGCGGGTGCCAGCACCAGCGCCAGGACCAAGGCGAGTACCGCCCCCACAGCCAAGCGCACGGCCCGGATGAAGCGCCGGCCCAGAAGATGGCGGGCGTTAGGCACGCAGCCTCCGCACCAGCGGCACGATCTGCTCCTGCAGCACCTCGGGCGTGAGTGGCCCCACATGTTTGAAACGCACGCGGCCGGCCGCGTCAATCACATAGGTCTCGGGCGCGCCATAGACGCCGAAGTCCATGCCCACGCGTCCGTCGCGGTCGCTGAAGGAGTGTTGATAGGGGTCGCCGAAATTTGCCAGCCAGCGCTGTGCGTCGGTCGGCGCGTCCTTGTAGTTCAGGCCGTAGATCGGCACGGTGTTCGTGCGCGCAAACTCCACCAGCAGCGGATGCTCGAGCCGGCAGGCCGTGCACCACGAGGCCCAGACATTGAGCACCCAGACCTGTCCGCGCAGCTCGGCGCTGCCCAAGGTGCGCTCGGGTGCGAGCGGTGTGGCCAGCGTGGTCAAACGAAACGCGGGCGCGGGCTTGTCGATCAGGGCCGAGGGCAGCTCGCGCGGATTGCCCGTCAGGCCCACGCCCAGCAAGGCCAGCACCGCGACAAAGATCGCCAGCGGCAGCAGCGCGCGCAGGCGGCGCGCGCGCACCTCATCGCCCCCTTGAACCTGCGCGTCGTTCATGCGGCTCGCTCCGAGGTGACGGGCAAGGGTGTGCCCGCTGCTTGGGTCCGAACAGCGGCTTCGCGCTGGCGACGCACGCGATAGCGGCGGTCGGCCACCGCCAGCATGCCGCCCAGCGCCATCATCAAGCAGCCGCCCCAGATCCAGTTCACCAGCGGCTTGTGGTGAATGCGCACGCTGAAGGCCTCGGGGCCCACCGGCTCGCCCAGGGCGACATACAGGTCACGTGTGAAGCCGCGGTCGATGGCGACCTCGGTCATGGGCATGCGACTGACCGTGTAGTTGCGCCGCTGCGGACGCAGGGTCGCGACATGCTCGCCCTCGCGCGTGACGGACAGAGTCGCCACCAGTGCGAGGTAGTTGGGGCCTTCCATCTGCCCCAGGTGATCGAGCTGGAAGCGGTAGCCGCCGATTTCGGCATGGTCGCCGATGGTCATGCGCACATCGCGCTCGGTGTGAAAGCCGCTCACCACGGTGACGCCAGCGATGAACACCGCCACGCCCAGGTGCGCCAGCTGCATGCCCCAGTAGCTGCCGCCCTGCGCCGACACGCGGCGCCACAGGCTCGGCCCGCGGTGCAGACGCAGGCGCTCGATCACACCGGCGCCACCGCTGGCCGCGATCCACACCGCTAGCAACAGGCCCAGGCCGACCATCGGCGTCCAGGTGCCCAGCACGAGGGGGGCGACCACGGCGCTGACCGCGCTGACCGCCGCGGCCCAGCGCAGACGACGCGCGAGGTCAGGCAGCGGTGCGGCACGCCAGCGCGCCAGCGGCCCCACGCCCATGAGGAACAGCGCCGGCGTCATGAGCGGCACGAAGACCGCGTTGAAATACGGCGGCCCCACCGAGAGCTTGCCGCCGCCCAGGGCGTCGACGACCAGCGGATACAGCGTGCCTAAAAGCACCGCCGCGGCCGCCACCGCCAGCAGCAAGTTGTTGGCCAGGAGCAGTGATTCGCGTGAGACCGGCTCGAAGCTACCGCCCAGGCCCACGCGCGGCGCGCGCCAGGCGAACAGCGCCAGCGAACCGCCCACCACCAGCGCAAGAAAGGCCAGGATGAACAGGCCGCGTGCCGGGTCGGTGGCAAAGGCATGGACCGAACTGAGCACGCCCGAGCGCACGATGAAGGTGCCCAAAAGCGACAAGGAGAAAGCGAGGATGGCCAGCAACGCCGTCCAGATCTTCATGGCGCCGCGCTGCTCGGTGACGGCCAGCGAGTGCATCAGCGCGGTGGCCACCAGCCAGGGCATGAAGGAGGCGTTTTCCACCGGGTCCCAGAACCACCAGCCGCCCCAGCCCAGTTCGTAATAGGCCCAGAAGCTACCCAGCGCGATGCCCACCGTCAGAAAGCACCAGGCCGCGGTGGTCCAGGGTCGCGACCAGCGCGCCCACGCGGTGTCCAGGCGACCTGCGAGCAGGGCGGCGATGGCGAAGGCAAAGGCCACTACCAGACCCACATAGCCCATGTACAACAGCGGCGGGTGAATGATCATCCCGGGGTCTTGCAGCAGCGGGTTCAGGTCCTGGCCGTCGAGCGCGGCGGGCAGCATACGCTCGAAGGGATTCGACACCAGCAGCGTGAACAGCAGGAAGCCCACACTCACCCCGCCCATGATGCCGATCACGCGCGCGCGCGTGGCATCGTCCAGCGCCTGCGAGTAGCGGGCGACCGCCGCCGTCCAACCGGCGAGCACCAGCGCCCACAGCAGGATCGAGCCTTCGTGGTTGCCCCATACCGCGGTGATGCGATAGACCAGGGGCAGCGAGGAGTTGGAGTGCTTGGCAGCCAGGGCCACCGAGAAATCGTTGTCGATAAAGGCCCAGGTCAATGCCACATAGGCCAGCGTCAGCAGCAGCAGGTGCGCATAAGCGGCAGGCCGTGCGATCCGCGCCAGCGGCAGGCGCGCGGTGTGTGCGCCCCATAGCGGCAAGATGCACTGCACCAGCGCTACACCCAGCGCCAGCATCAGCGCGAAGTGACCGAGTTCGACGATCACGGCTTCGCGCCTTTCGCGTAGGCGGGCGTCGCCGCGGGCGGCGGGTGGCCTGCCGCCTTCAGGGCGGCGGCGGCCTCGGGCGGCATGTAGTTTTCGTCGTGCTTGGCCAGCACCTGGTCGGCATGAAAGATGCCGTCAGCGCCCAGCTTGCCCTGGGCCACCACGCCCTTGCCCTCTTGAAAGAGGTCGGGCAGCAGGCCGGTGTAGCGCACCGGCACGCGTTGCGCGCCGTCGGTGACGACGAACTCCAGCTTCAGGTCGTGCGTGCTGCGCTGGATGCTGCCGGTTTCCACCAGTCCGCCGACGCGAAAGCTGCGGCCCTGGGGGGCTTGTTGCGCCACGACCTGCGTGGGGCTGAAGAAGAACACCAGGTTGTCGTTAAACGCATTGAGCACCAGCGCGCTCGCGCCCCCCACCAGGCCCAGGCCGACGACCACCGCCAGTGCGCGGCGGGTGCGCGGTTTCATGTGGCCTCCTGACGTGTGAGCACAGGCTGGCGCGCGGCGCGCACCGGCGTGTCGTCGGCTGCGAGTTCTTGTAGCAGGGCGCGGCGGCGTGCGCGCAGCGACAGGACTTCTGCGATGAAGACGCCGGCGCACATGCCCATTGAGCCCCAGACATACAGGCCGTAGCCGCCCATGGCGAGGTAGGTTCCCAGATCGGAGGCGTTCATGCGGTGGCTCCTTGTGCGCCGGTGTGTCCACGGTCTGCGCTCGCACGCGCGGGCAGGCCCGCGGCCTCGCGCGCCCAGTCGGCATGGCGTTCGCGCTCCAGTATCAGCACGCGCACACGCCACAGACTGACCGCGATCGAATACATCCAGAAGGCCAGCGCCATCACCAGCATGCCGGTCAGCATGACGGTGGCCATGGTGGGCGCGCGCGTGAGGCTCACCGAGGCGCCCTGGTGCAGGGTGTTCCACCACTGCACTGAGAAATAGATCACGGGCACGTTGACCACCCCCAGCAGCGCGAGCAGTGCCGCGGCGCGATCGGCCCGACGCGGGTCTTCGATGGCGGCGTGCAGGGCCAGAAAGCCCATATACAAAAACAGCAGCAGCAGCTCGGAGGTCAGGCGCGCGTCCCACACCCACCAGGTGCCCCAGGTGGGGCGGCCCCAGAGCGCGCCGGTCCACAGGGCCAGGAAGGTCATGAGCGCGCCGGTGGGCGCCAGTGCGCGGGCCATCATCGCGGGCAGGCGCGCGTTGAACACCAAGCCCACCGCGGCCCAAGCCGCCATCACCAGGTAGATGAACATCGACATCCACGCCGCCGGCACGTGCACGAAGATGATGCGGTAGGCCTCACCCTGCTGCGCGTCGGTGGGCGCGAGCACGAAGCCGATGTACAGGCCCAGCGCCGCGAGTACCGCAGCGGCAATCGCAAAGCCGCGCGCGAGGCGATCGGCCAGCGGGTAGAAGGTCTGGGGTGACGCGTAGCGGAACCAGCTCATTTCAAGCCTCCAGCGAAATGCGCAGCGCCTGCGCGCAGGCCAGCGGTGCGAACGCCAGCGACAGCAGCAGACCCGCGCCCAAAAGGGACAGGTGGGCGGTGACGCCCTGGCCGGCCTCAAAGGCCTGCACCGCGCCCGCGCCAAAGACCAGCACCGGCACGCACAGCGGGATCACCAGCAGCGCCAGCAGCATCGCGCCGCCACGCAGCCCGACGGTGAGGGCCGCGGTCACGGCGCCCAGCAGACTCAGGATGGGCGTGCCCAGCAGCAGGGACACGGCCAGCACACCGGTGGCGCCGGCCGACAGCCCGTACTGCAGGGCAATCACCGGCGCGGCCAGCGTGACCAGCAGTCCCGAGCCGGCCCAATGCGCCAGCACCTTGCCCAGCACCAACAGGGTCAGGGGATGGGGCGAGATCAGCAGCTGTTCGAGCGTGCCGTCGGCCAGGTCATCGTTGAACAGGCGCGCCAGCGACAGCATGCCGGCCAACAGGGCCGCGACCCAGACCACGCCGCCCGCCATCAACTTCAGGGTCTGCGGTTCGGGCCCCACGGCCAGCGGGAAAAGGCTGCTGACCATCACGAAAAAGACCAGGGCGGCCAAGGTGTCGGTGCGGCGTCGCCACGCGACGAGCAGGTCGCGCGCGGCCACGGCCAGCGTGCCCGCGAACAGGCCCGGACTGATCACGGGCGGGGACAGCACGGCGCCCGCCGGCTCGTTTGCCGGGCTGCCGGGGGCAGCGGGGGTGGGCCAGACCGCAGTCATCGGGGCCTCACAGCTGCAGGGCCTGGTGGGCCTGCCGGTCCAGCGCCACCGCCTGGTGGCTGGTCAGTACGGCCATGCCGCCATGAGAAATGTGAGCGCGTACTTGCTCGCCCACCCAGTCGCAGGCGGGTGCGTCCAGTGCGCTGAAGGGCTCATCCAGGATCCACAGCGGGCGCCGACGGGCCAACGGCAGGCGGGCCAGGGCGCAGCGGCGGCGCTGGCCTTGCGACAGGCGGCGCACGGGCAGATGCGACTGGGCGCGTAGGCCGGCCTGGTCCAGGGCCTGCAAGGCATCGGTGGTTTCGACCGGCTCGCCGGCCAGGGCGCAGGTGGCCAGCAGGTTTTCCAGGGCGCTCAAATCTTCCTTCACAGCCGGCGCGTGGCTGAGAAACAGGCGCTCCAGCCCCAGCCGCTCATGCTCCGCGCTCAGAGGCTGGCCGCGCCACAGAAGCTGGCCGCTCGCCGGCGGCAGCAGCCCGGCCAGCATCCGCAGCAGGCTGGTTTTGCCAGCGCCGTTGTCGCCCGTGACCTTGAGCCACTGCCCGGCTTCAAGCCGCAAAGACACCCCGTCAAACAGCCAGCGACCGCCTCGCACGCAGCCCACCGCCTGCAGCTCAAGCGCAGCAGGAGCGACCCCGTACACGGAAGGGAAGGAAGCTGGATCGGCCATGTGTCAACAAATAATGACACTTATAGCACGCAATATCGATTTACAAGAGGGGTTCAACCCCTGCCGCAGCGGGCCTGGGGGGCCTGCGACCCGCCAACCGGGATTTGACATTCTCTGGTGTCATGTTAGATTGACACTTATCAATGTCGGAGAAGGCTGACACCTTGGCCTGTCCGACACGGGAGACATGCATGCTCACACGAATTGAACAGGCCCTGGCGCACCATTTTGCGCATCTGGAGGGGCCGCACACGCCGCCGCGTTTGCTGGCGGCGATGCGCCATGCCGTGTTTCCGGGCGGTGCTCGCATCCGACCCCAGCTGTGTCTGGCGGTGGCCGGCGCCTGCGGCGACGACGATCCGGTTCTGGCCGAAGCGGCCGCTGTGGCGATTGAGCTGCTGCACTGTGCGTCGCTGGTGCATGACGACATGCCCTGTTTCGACGATGCCGACGCCCGTCGCGGCCAGCCCGCGGTGCACAAGGTGTTTGGTGAGCCCCTGGCGCTGCTGGCTGGCGACGGCCTGATCGTGATGGCCTTTGAAGTGCTGGCGCGCGCGGCCCAGGTGCATCCGCAGCGGCTGGGTGCCATGGTCGGCGCGATTGGCCGGGGGGTCGGCGCGCAAGAAGGCATCGTGGGCGGCCAGGCCTGGGAGTGCGAACCCCGGGTGGATCTGGGCCGCTACCAGCGCGCCAAGACCGGTGCGCTGTTCGTGGCCTCCACCTGCGGCGGCGCGATTGCCGCCGGTGCTTCGCCCGCGCCGTGGCAGCGACTGGGCGAGTGCCTGGGCGAGGCCTATCAGGTGGCCGACGACATCCGCGATGTGATGGGGGATGCCGCGCAACTGGGCAAGCCTGTCGGACAAGACGCACAACATGGTCGCCCCAGTGCCGCCGCCGAGCTGGGCCTGGTGGGCGCCCTGCATTACTTCCGTCAGCTTATGCAACAGGCCGTGGACGCGGTGCCGGAGTGCACCAGCCGCATTGCCATGCGCCAGCTGGTGCTGCGCGAATCCGAGCGCCTGGTGCCGCAGGTGGCCTGCGACAAGGTCATGCAGGGGCATGCGCCGCTGCCCCAGGTGGTGCTGTCATGAGCGCCCCCGGCTCCACCCTGGGCGGCCACGGCCTGCGCACACCGCCCGAGCGCCCGGCGTGGCGCCGCGCGCTGGATGCACGCATCGACCGCTGGATGGCCGACCCGGGCCTGTACCGCTGGGCGGTCGCCAATCCCATCACGCGCTGGCTCACGCAGCGCCGCGCCGATCAGTTGTTCGAGGTGATGGCCGGCTTTGTGCACTCGCAGGTGCTGCTCGCCTGTGTGCGTCTGCGCCTGCTCGAGACGGTGGCCACATCGCCGCGCACGCTCGACGAGCTGTCCGCCGCTTGCGGCGTGCCCGCGTCGTCGCTGGAGCGCCTGCTGCGCTCGGCGGTGGCGGTGCGCCTGCTCGCTGCGCGCGGCGGCGGCCGTTATGGCCTGGGCCCGCTGGGTCGTCCGGTGGCCGCTGATGCGGGCCTGCGCAACATGATCGAACACAACGCCGTGCTGTATGAGGACTTGCGCGATCCGCTGGCCCTGATGCACGGCGGCAGCGAAGCGGCCATGAACGCCTACTGGCCCTACGCGCAATCGGTCGATCCGCAGACCCTGGGCAATTGGGCGCCGGACAAGGTGGCCCTGTACTCGGAGCTGATGGCCAGCTCGCAGCGCTTTCTGATCGACGAGTTGCTGGCGGCCTATCCCTTCGCAGACCACGGCTGCGTGATGGACGTGGGCGGCGGCAAGGGCGCCTGGATCACGGCCTTGGCGCGTCACGCGCCCGGCCTGCAGCTCAAGCTGTTTGACCTGCCGCCGGTGGCCGAGCTGGCCCGCGCCCATCTGGCGCAAGGCGGCCTGGCGGATCGTGTGCACGTGCACGGCGGCAGCTTCACCGCCGATGCGCTGCCGCGCGGTGCCGACCTGGTCACGCTGTTGCGCGTGGCCCACGACCATCCGGACCATGTGGTGCAGGCCCTGCTGGCAGCGGTGCACGAGGCCCTGCCGGTGGGCGGCACCTTGCTGCTGGCCGAGCCCATGGCCGAGGCCGATGGCGAGCCCGCCACCGCCGACGCCTACTACCACTTCTACCTCTTGGCCATGGGCGCCGGCCGCCTGCGCACCCCGGAGGAGCTGATGCGCCTGATGGCGCAGGCCGGCTTCACCCACCTGGAGCAGGTGCCCAATCCCATGCCCCTGCATGGCCGCATCCTCTTGGGGCGCAAATCTGCGGGTTTACCCGTAGAAAGCGGGTCAAGTCGAGAGAAAAGCGTCAATTTAAATTGACACAGATCAATGTCAGCCTAAAAATACATTGATGCAAGCTTCCGCCATTGTCTTCCAGGCCCCGCTGCAACTGTCCGTGCGGACGTTGGAGTTGCGCCCGCCCGAGCCGGACGACCTGGAGGTCGAGGTGCTCTACAGCGGCATCAGCACGGGTACCGAGCGTCTGCTATGGGACGGCAGCATGCCGGCCTTCCCGGGCATGGGCTATCCGCTGGTGCCAGGTTACGAAACCGTGGGCGTGGTGCGCCGCGCGCCGAAAGACAGCCCGATCCGCGAAGGCGAGACGGTCTTCGTGCCAGGCTCCTACAGCTTTGATGGCGTGCACAACCTGTTTGGTGGCGCGGGCTCGATGTTGCGGGCCAAGCCCTCGCGCGTGGTGCGTGTGCAGCCCTCGCTGGGTCATCGCGCGGTGCTGCTGGCCCTGGCGGCCACGGCCTATCACGCGGTGTCGCTCGGGGGCCAGGGCGATCCAGCCACGCCGCCCGATCTGATCATCGGCCACGGCGTCGTGGGCCGCCTCTTGGCGCGCCTGACCGTCGCCGCCGGCATGGCGCCGCCCACCGTGTGGGAGACCAGCCCTGCGCGCCAAGGCGGCGGCGAGGGCTATGCGGTGATTCATCCCGACGAAGACGCACGCAAAGACTACCGCGCCATCTACGACGTCAGCGGCGACGCCGACATCCTGCATCGCGCGATCCCGCGCCTGCAGCTCGGTGGCGAAGTGGTGCTGGCGGGCTTCTACAAAGACAACCTGTCCTTCGCCTACGCCCCCGCGTTCATGCGCGAAGCACGCATCCGCGTGGCAGCGGAATGGAAACGGCCGGACTTGTTGGCGGTCACGCAATTGATCGAACAGGAGCGGCTGTCCCTGGACGGCCTGATCACTCACACCGAAGTTCCCGGCCGCGCGCACGAGGCCTACGAGGTCGCCTTTGGCGATTCCCATTGTTTGAAGATGGTCCTGAACTGGAGCCACTGAGATGCAAGCACAACCTACCACCCAGCCCGTGAAATTCGTTGCCGACCTGCGCCGCGAAGCTGCGCAAGAACCCGCACCGCCGCACACCGGCGCGCCGACCAAGGAGACGCAGATCATCGCGATCTACGGCAAGGGCGGCATCGGCAAGAGCTTCACGCTGGCCAACCTGTCTTACATGATGGCCCAGCAAGGCAAGAAGGTGCTGCTGATTGGGTGCGACCCCAAGAGCGACACCACCAGCTTGCTGTTTGGCGGCAAGGCCTGCCCCACCATCATCGAGACCTCGTCGAAGAAAAAACTCGCTGGCGAGAGCGTGTCCATCGGTGACGTGTGCTTCATCCGCGACGGCGTGTTTGCGATGGAGCTCGGGGGCCCCGAGGTCGGTCGCGGCTGCGGCGGGCGCGGGATCATCCATGGCTTCGAGACCCTGGAGAAACTCGGTTTCCACGACTGGGGCTTTGACTACGTGCTGCTCGACTTCCTGGGCGACGTGGTGTGCGGCGGCTTTGGCCTGCCCATCGCGCGTGACATGTGCCAGAAGGTGATCGTGGTCGGCTCCAACGACCTGCAATCGCTGTATGTCGCCAACAACGTATGCAGCGCGGTCGAATACTTCCGCAAGCTCGGTGGCAACGTCGGCGTGGCCGGCATGGTGATCAACAAGGACGACGGCACCGGCGAGGCGCAGGCCTTTGCCAAGAACGCCGGCATCCCGGTGTTGGCGGCGATTCCCGCCAACGAAGACATTCGCCGCAAGAGCGCCTCTTACGAAATCATCGGCCGCCCGGGTACCGAGTGGGCCTCGCTGTTCGAAGAGCTCGCCACCAACGTCGCTGAGGCGCCCCCGAAGCGCCCCAAGCCGCAGACGCAAGACGAACTGCTCTCGCTTTTCAGTTCGGACACCGTGGGCCGCAACGTGGTCTTGCAGCCAGCCACGATGGCCGACATGACGGGCAGCGAGCAGGTGGTCAAGCCCACGCTCGAAGTGATCTACGACGCGACCTGAGCCATGTCTCGCACCATCCCTATCCAGCCGGCACCCGCCGAGCCCACTGCCTCGGCGATCACGCCATCGGCCGACGGCTTGGGCTGCGGCGCAGGCAAGGACGCCATGCAGCAAGCCGCGATGGCCGCGGGCAAAGGCGAGGTGCTCGCGCAGTACGCAGCCGACTACCCCTTGCATCCGGACACCGGCCCGCACGACCAGCCGCAAAGCATGTGCCCCGCGTTTGGCTCGCTGCGTGTGGGCCTGCGCATGCGCCGCACCGCCACCATCCTCTCGGGGTCGGCTTGCTGCGTGTACGGCCTGACCTTCACCTCGCACTTCTACGGCGCTCGCCGCAGCGTGGGCTACGTCCCGTTCAACAGCGAAACCCTGGTGACCGGCAAGCTGTTCGAGGACATTCGTGACTCGGTCTATGACCAGGCCGATCCGGCGAACTACGACGCCATCGTCATCATCAACCTGTGCGTGCCCACTGCCAGCGGTGTGCCGCTGCAGCTGCTGCCCAAAGAAATCAACGGCGTGCGCATCATCGGCATCGATGTGCCGGGCTTTGGTGTGCCCACGCATGCCGAGGCGAAAGACGTGTTGGCCGGCGCGATGCTGCGCTACGCGCGCACCGAAGCCGAGACTGGCCCGGTGGCCGCGCCGCGCCAGGCGCGCAGTGACAAGCCCACGATCACTTTGCTCGGCGAGATGTTCCCGGCCGATCCCGCCGGCATCGCGCAAATGATCGCGCCCATGGGCTTGGCGGTTGGCACCGTGGTGCCCACGCGCGAATGGCGCGAGCTGTATGCGGCACTCGATTGCGATGCCGTGGCGGCCATTCATCCCTTCTACACGGCCAGCATCCGCGAATTCCAGGCGGCCGGTCGCCCGGTGGTCGGCTCCGCCCCCGTGGGCGTGGACGGCACGCACGACTGGCTCGGCGCCATCGGCGCGGCCACGGGTGTGGCGCAAGACAAGATCGATGCCGCGCGCAATGCCACGCTGGCGGCGATCCGCGGCGTGTTGTCGCAGCAAAAAATCAACGGCCGCATCACCCTCAGCGGGTATGAAGGCTCCGAGTTGCTGGTAGCGCGCCTGCTGGTGGAATGCGGCGCCGACCTGCGCTATGTGGGCTCGGCCTGCCCCGCCACGCCCTGGAACGAGCACGATGCGCAGTGGCTGCGCGCCAAAGGCGTGCACGTGCAGATGCGCGCCTCGCTGGAGCAAGACCTGGCCGCCGTGCGCGAATGGCAACCCAATCTCGCGATCGGCACCACGCCGGTGGTGCAAGCGGCCAAGCAGGCCTGCATCCCCTCGCTGTACTTCACCAACCTCATCTCGGCGCGCCCCCTCATGGGCGTGGCCGGCGCCGGCTCTTTGATCCAGGTGATCAACGGCGCCATCGGCAACCAGGCGCGCTTTGACTCCATGAAGGAATTCTTCGGCGGTGTCGGTCAGGGTGACGAGGCCGGCGTGTGGAACGAAGTGCCGCGCCACTTCCCCGCCTTCCGCGCTGACGTCAAACGCATGAACGAAAAAGCCAAGAAAAAGCGCAAGGCCGAGGAGATGGGCGGATGACGAATCCCGTCAAGCCGAACTTCGTCCTGGACCATGACCGCGCAGGCGGCTATTGGGGAGCGGTGTATGTGTTCACCGCCATCAAGGGCCTGCAAGTGGTGATCGACGGCCCGGTGGGCTGCGAGAACCTGCCGGTGACCTCGGTGTTGCATTACACCGACGCCTTGCCGCCGCACGAGTTACCTATCGTCGTGACCGGTCTGGCCGAAGAACAACTCGGTCGCGAAGGCACCGAAGGCGCGATGAAGCGCGCCCATGCGGTGCTCGATCCGGATCTGCCCGCCGTGGTGGTGACGGGCTCGATCGCCGAGATGATCGGCGGCGGTGTCACGCCCGAGGGCACGAACCTGATGCGGTTCTTGCCCCGCACCATTGACGAAGACCAGTGGCAGTGCGCCAACCGCGCGATGTACTGGCTGTGGACCGAGTACGGCATGAAGAAAGTGCCGGAGCGCGTGCGCAAGGAGGGCGACAAGCCCCGCGTGAACATCATCGGCCCCTGCTACGGCACCTTCAACAGCGCCAGCGACCTGGCCGAGATCCGCCGCATGGTGCAGGGCATCGGCGCCGACATCAACATGGTCTTCCCTCTGGGCAGCCATCTGGCCGAGGTCTCGCAGCTGGTTGAAGCCGACGTGAACATCTGCATGTACCGCGAGTTCGGCCGCATGCTGTGCGAGGCACTGGACCGCCCCTACCTGCAAGCGCCGATCGGCCTGCACAACACCACTCGGTTCTTGCGCAAGCTCGGCGAGCTGCTGGGGCTGGACCCCGAGCCCTTCATCGAGCGCGAACGCCACACCACGCTCAAGCCGGTGTGGGATTTGTGGCGCTCGGTCACCCAGGACTTCTTTGCCACCGCCAGCTTTGCGGTGGTGGCCAATGAAACCTACACCCGCGGCCTGCGCAACTTCCTCGAAGACGAGTTGGGCTTGCCCTGTCGCTTCCATGTGTCGCGGGTGGCGGGCGCCAAGACCGACAACGCGCAGGTGCGCGAGCTGGTCAAGACCAAGACGCCGCTGATCATGTTTGGCAGCTACAACGAGCGCATGTACCTGGCGGAAGCCGGTGGCGGCGCCGGCGTGATGCGCGCCGCTTTCATTCCAGCCTCGTTCCCGGGCGCGATCATCCGCCGCCACACCGGCACGCCTTTCATGGGCTACAGCGGTGCCAGCTACCTGGTGCAGGAAGTGTGCAACGCGCTGTTCGATGCGCTCTTTCACATCCTGCCGCTGTCGACCGAGATGGACAAGGTCGATGCCACGCCCGCGCGCGGTGTCAGTGGCACGCCCGACACGCCCTGGGACGAACGAGCCCAGGCCCTGCTGCACCGCCTGGTGGCGGGTCAGCCGGTGCTGGTGCAGATCTCGGCCGCCAAGCGTCTGCGCGATGAGGCCGAACGCGCGGCGCGCGACGCCGGTGACGCGCGGGTGGAGGCGGCCCATGTGGAGCGCGCCAGTCGCGGCCTGGGCATAGGAGCGATCGCATGAAGCGCGCAGGCAAACAGATTCAACGAATGTCGTGGCATCCCGCCACGGCCACCCAGGTTGCGCGGGTTGGGCGCAGCGATGGCCTACAGGCCTTTTTATGAAGGAGCAGCGTATGTCTACTCGGAATTCGATTTCCGGCCTGACCGACGAGGAAGCTCAGGAGTTCCATCACTACTGGATGCAGGGCCTCGTGGGCT
>CANHSE010000045.1 GCA_947463025.1 Comamonadaceae bacterium | reverse complement strand
TGCCGACTATGCGCAAGGCGTGGCCGAGGTCTTCCTGGACGAACTCCTGCGCCATGGTGTCACCACCGCGCTCACCTTTGCCACCTCGCATCCCGAATCGGTTGACGCCCTGATGTCGGCGGCTCAACGCCGGGGCCTGCGCCTGATCGGCGGCAAGGTGCTACAAGACCGCCACAGCCCCGACGGTGTGCGTGACGACACCGAGCAATCGCTGATCGACACCGAAAGCCTGATTCGTAAATGGCAGGGCCAAGACCGATTGGGTTATGCGATCACCCCGCGTTTCGTGCCCAGTTGTTCCGACGCGCAACTGCGTGGCGCTGGCGAACTGGCCGCGCGCTACCCCGATGTCTGGCTCCAATCGCATGTGGCCGAAAACGTGGACGAAATCGCGTGGGTGCGAGCGCTGCATCCGGGCTCGCGCAGCTACCTGTCGGTGTACGAGTCCTTCGGCCTGCTGCGTGAGCGCGCGGTGTATGCCCACTGCATTCACCTGGATGACACCGACCGCGCCTTGATGCGCGAAACCGGCGCTGCCGCAGCGGTCAGCCCCACCAGCAATCTGTTTCTGGGCAGTGGCTTTTTCGATTACGCAGCGGCGGATCGCGCGGGCTTTCGCTACGGCCTGGCCAGTGACGTGGGCGGTGGCACCAGCTTCAGCCCCTTTCACACCATGCTGGCCGCCTACTACGTGGGGCGCGAGGGTCATACCAAGCAGGGTATCTCGCTCTCGCCGGGCCATCTGTGGTGGCAGCACACGGCGGGCGCGGCGCAGGCCCTGGGGCTTGCGGGCGTCATTGGCAACCTGCAGCCGGGGTGCGAGGCCGACTTCCTGGTGCTCCATCCGCAGGCCACGCCCTTGCTTGCGCGCAAGACGAAAATGGCAAACACCCTCGATGAATTGCTGTTCTCGCTGATCGTGCTGGGCGATGACCGTGTGATCGAGCGCACGCACATCGCGGCGGCCTGTTAAGACGCGTACATCCCCTGCGACACGGCCTCGGCCAGCTTGATGCCGTCCACACCCGCGGACAGGATGCCGCCGGCATAGCCCGCACCTTCGCCGCCCGGATACAGACCCCGCACGTTCAGACTCTGGTAATCGTCGCCGCGCGTGATGCGCAGGGGCGAGGAGGTGCGCGTCTCCACGCCGGTGAGCACGGCGTCGTGCCGGTCAAAGCCCGCGATCTTGCGGCCGAACACGGGCAGGGCCTCGCGCATGGCCTCGATGGCGTAGGCGGGCAGGGCCAGGTGCAGGTCGCCCAGCTTCACGCCCGGCTTGTACGAAGGCTCGACCTCGCCCAATTGGGTGGAGGGGCGCCCCGCGACGAAGTCGCCCACCAACTGCCCTGGCGCCTCATAGGTGCTGCCACCGAGCACATAGGCCCGCGACTCCAGCTCCCGTTGCAGGCGCACACCGGCCAGCGGATCGCTGCCCGGGTAGTCGCGTGGATCGATACCCACCACGATGCCGGCATTCGCATTGCGCTCGTTGCGCGAATACTGGCTCATGCCGTTGGTGACCACGCGATGGGGCTCGGACGTGGCCGCCACCACCGTGCCGCCGGGGCACATACAGAAGCTGTAGACCGCGCGCCCGTTGTTCGCGTGGTGCACCAGCTTGTAGTCGGCGGCGCCTAGCAGCGGATGTCCAGCGTGTCGGCCCCAGCGGGCGCGGTCGATCATGCCTTGCGGGTGCTCGATGCGAAAGCCGATCGAGAAGGGCTTGGAATCCAGGTGCACGCCGCGTTCATGCAGTCGCTCGAAGGTGTCGCGCGAGCTGTGGCCCAGGGCCAGCACCACATGGTCGGCGCGCAGTTCGTGCGCAGCGCCGGTGACCTGGTCCTGCACGGTCAGCCCGCGCAGGTGGCCGTCTTCGATCAGGAAGTCGGTCACCCGCTGCGCAAAGCGCACCTCGCCGCCCAGGGCGATGATCTGCTCGCGGATGTTTTCCACCACCTTGACCAGCTTGAAGGTGCCGATGTGGGGGTGCGCCGCGTACAGGATCTCGGCAGGCGCGCCGGCCTTTACGAATTCGTGCATGACCTTGCGCCCCAGGTGGCGCGGGTCCTTGATCTGGCTATAGAGCTTGCCGTCGGAGAAGGTGCCGGCGCCGCCCTCGCCAAATTGCACATTGCTCTCGGGGTGCAGCACGTTCTTGCGCCACAGGCCCCAGGTGTCTTTGGTGCGTTCGCGCACCGGCTTGCCCCGTTCGATCACGATGGGGCACAGGCCCATCTGCGCCAGCGCCAGCGCCGCGAAGATGCCGCAGGGGCCAAAGCCCACCACCACGGGCCGCAGCTGGGGCGGTGCTTTGGCTGTGACTGGCGGGTGCCAGGCCATGTCGGGCGTCGGTCCGATATGCGGGCGGTCCGCCAGGCGGGCCAGCAGGGGGGCTTCCTGGGTGGGATCGGCCAGCGTGACGTCCACGATAAAGACGGCCAGCAGGTCGGCCTTGCGCGCGTCGAAACTGCGCTTGAACACCGTGAGCTGGTCGATGGCACCAGGCGGCAGGCCCAGGACCTGGCTGGCAGCGGCCCGCAGAGGGGCTTCGGGGGCCTCGGCCTGGGCCAGAGGTAACTTGAGTTCGGACAGACGGATCATGGTCTTGCGGGTTCGTGGCTATCGAACCAAAGACAAGTGGGCAAGCGCCGATAATACGTCCCGTGAAGC
Source organism: Comamonadaceae bacterium (assembly GCA_947463025.1). GTDB lineage: Bacteria > Pseudomonadota > Gammaproteobacteria > Burkholderiales > Burkholderiaceae_C > Ramlibacter. The sequence continues at coordinate 15,018 of CANHSE010000045.1, read as the reverse complement.
ACGCCAGACCGCCGCTGGTGCAAGTCTCGAAAGAGCGCACTGGAGGAACGTCCGGACTGCACAGGGCAGCGTAGCAGGTAACACCTGTCCACCGTGAGGTGAGGATCAGAGCAACAGAGACGAGTCCCCGTGGCAACACGGGGGGTGAAACGGGCAATCTCTACGTGCAGCAATACCAAGTAGGCCAGCGTCGACCTGTGTCCCGGGGAGCTGGCGGGTAGGTAGCATCGAGCCGCTTTGGCAACAGGCGGCCCAGAAGAATGGCGGTCACGTCACGGGCAACCGCGACGCACAGAATCCGGCGTACCGGCGCGCTTCACACTTTATTTGTCTAAAACCGCTCGTGCGGCAGCAGGGTGCGCCACTGACCCGGCGGCAGACCGGCCAGCGGCAGCCGCCCCAGTCGAATGCGCCGCCCCTGCAGGGGCTTGAGATTCACTTGCTCGCACAACCAGGGGATGTGCGCGGGGTCCATGCCCTTGAACGCCAGACGCAGGCGTTGCTCGCTTTGCCAACTGGCCTTCAGCGGCGGCAAGCTCTGACCGCGCCAGCTCCAGCCGCCCCCTAAGCGGGCCAGGCCGCCGGGCGCGATCTGTCCCTCCACCTGCACCACCCATTCCTGTTCGAGCGCGAGTGCGTCTTCGGTGAGCTTGCGCACGATACGAAAGTCCTGGCTGTACACCGCCAGTCCGCCCGCGCCCTCAGGCAGTGGCGCCAGGGCCTGCAGCTTGCGCCACTTGGCAGGCAAGACGGTCTGACCGTCGTCGGCTTCGTGGGCCAGCACCGTGACCGGCGTGAGTGCCAGCCGACTGGCCTCGGGATCCAGGGTGACCGATTGCGCGGGCGACACGCGAGCCTGCGGCACATCGACCACCTGGCCCTCGACACGCACCCAGCCGCCTTCGATGTAGCGCTCGGCCTCGCTGCGCGAGCAAGGCACCATCGCCGCCACGCGTTTGGACAGGCGGACCGGCTCGCCCGGGCCGCGCGCCGAATTGTCTGGGCTCATGCCGCCGCCAGGCCGAGCGCCTGGATGCGGTCCACATGAGCCCGCAGCGAATGCAGGGCCACCGGCCGGATCGCCGCCGGCACGTCGTCATAGGCCAGGGGCAGCCAGTCTTGTAGCGTGCCCTGGGGGTGGGCCCGCATCACCTGCAAGACCTTGGCTTCGCGCGCCAGGCGGTGTGCCTTGAGCTTGGCGATGGCCTGCGGCGCGTCACCCAGCACATGGCCGTGCGCGGGCAGGATGAAGGCGATGCCGTGCTGCGCGCACAGGCCCGCCAGTCGGTCCAGGGAATCGAGGTAGGCGCTCATCTCGCCGTCGGGCGGGGCCACCACCGTGGTGCTGCCATTGAGGATGTGGTCGCCCGAAAACAGCAAGCCGTCTTCCAGCAGCACCAGGCACAGGTGGTTGCTGGCATGGCCGGGCGTGTGCACCACCTGCAGGCGGTGGGTGAGTCCGCCGCCTTCGAGCGTGATCACCTCACTGTCGGCCAGTGTCTGATCGGGTGTGAACGTGCTGTCGGCGCGCGCGTGCGGCCCTGAGGGCAGGCCCAGGATCGGGGGGCGCGAGAGGCAGCGGGCCTGCAGCGGGCGCGCTGCGGGCGAGTGATCGGGGTGCGAGTGGGTGCAGACGATGGCGCGGACATCGCCGCCGGTGGCCTGCAGCAGGCGCTCAATGTGGCCGGCGTCGTTCGGGCCGGGATCGATTACCACGTACCCCGTCGCGGCATCGCCCACCAAGTAGGTGTTGGTGCCCGGGCCGGTCATCACGCCGGGGTTGGGTGCGGTCAGTCGTTGCAGGTGCCGCAGCAGCGGCACGGGGCGTTCAGTCTGCCACTCCAGCGCATGCACGATCTGACCGTCGGGGCAGACCAGTGCCAGCTCGCCATAGGGCGACTCGTGCTCCATGAAGCGCGCCTCCTGGCCATGGCGCAGGCCGGCGCGCGGGCAACTGGTCCACAGGGGCTGCTCGCTGGCGCAGGCCTCGAGCACCGCCTGCACGCTATCGAAGTTCACCAGCCGCTGCAGGGTGCGGATGGTGGGAAAGATCATGAAGAAGGAGCCGGCCTCATGCCGCTCCAGTGCCAGCGCCGGCCGCACCCACACCGGTTCGAACTGTTCGGCCTCGTCGGCCACCGGTTCTTGGCCCGCGGGCATGCGCGCCACCAGAAAGGGCACGTCAAAGCGCCGGGGCAGGTCGCGGTCGGTGATCCAGTGGGCCAGCACGAAAACGCCGTCGGCCGCCAGCGTGAGCCCGCGCGCTTGGCACTGGTCCGCAAAGGGAGCCTGGCGATCCATCGCAGTGATGTCGGCGTGCGTGGCATCGCGCCCGTCGGCATGGCGCGCCAGCAGCACGCCCAGTTCCTCGAAGCTCTCACGGATGGCGGCGATGGCCTGGGTCAGGTGCAGGTCGCCCTGGGTGGGGCGCCGCGCGGCCAGGCTGTGGGATTGCGCGTCGGCTGGGTCAATCCCGCCGCCGGGAAAGACATAGGCGCCGGGCGCGAAACTGGCGGTGGCCGAGCGGCGGGTCATGAGGACCTCGGGGCCTTGTGGCGTGTCTCGCATCAAGAGCACGGTGGCCGCCTGGCGCAGGGGCGCGGGTTCGCGCTGGGCGTGTAGGAGTTGGGTGGCGCGGACCATGCGGCGGATTACATCACGCGAGCGGCACCGCGCATGGGGTGGTCGATAATGCGGCCATGCGCGTTCGCTTCACCAAGATGCAGGGTGCGGGCAACGATTTCGTCGTCCTGGACGAAACCCGTGGCCGCCTGAACCTCTCGCCGCAGCAATACCGCTGGCTGGCCGACCGCCACTTCGGCGTCGGCGCCGACCAGGTCCTGTGCGTGCGCCCCTCGCCCCAGGCGGGCATCGATTTCGAATACGCCATACACAACGCCGACGGCGGCGAAGTCGAACATTGCGGCAATGGCGCCCGTTGCTTCGTGCGCTTCGTGCGTGAACGGGGCCTGACCGACCGCTCGATCATCCGGGTTCAGACCCTGAGCAGCGTCCTGGAGCTGCGCATGCTGGAGGATGGTCGCGTCACCGTGGACATGGGCGCGCCGGTCTTTGATCTACCCGCCATCCCCTTCGATCCCGCGGGCCTGCAGCCCCAGGCCCAGGGCCCCTGGCAGCAATGGCCGATTCAAGTCGATGCGGTCCGTGTGCCGGTGGCGGTGCTGTCCATGGGCAACCCGCATGCGGTGTTGATGGTTTCCGATGCGGATACCGCGCCGGTGGCTTCGCTGGGGCCGCGCATCGAGGCGCACCCCTGCTTCCCGCGCAAGGTCAATGTGGGCTTCCTGCAGGTGGTGGACCGATCCCAGGTGCGCCTGCGGGTCTGGGAGCGGGGTGCCGGCGAAACCCTGGCCTGCGGCACCGGCGCCTGCGCCGCGGTCGTGGCCGGTATCCGCTTGGGTCACCTGGACCGGCGGGTCGATGTGCAAGCCCGCGGGGGCTTGCTCACCATCGAGTGGGACGGCGGCGCCTCGCCGGTCCTCATGACGGGCCCGGCGGTGACTGTGTTCGAAGGCGAGGTGGAGATACCGACATGACGATGAACAACGACGCAATGAACCCCATTACCGAAGACGACATCGCCAATTACCTGGCGAACACCCCCGACTTCTTTCTGCGCCACGCCGAGTTGCTCGCCAGCGTGCAACTCAATAGTCCGCACGGCAACCGCGCGGTGAGCCTGCAAGAGCGCCAGGCCGAGATGCTGCGCGAGAAGATCAAGGTCCTGGAGCTGCGCATGATGGACATGATCCGCCATGGCAGCGAAAACATGGTCATCGCGGGGCGCCTGCATCGCTGGGCCTTGCACCTGCTGTCGGTGCCCGAGGGCGAGGCCTTGCCCGCGGCCATCGTCACCGAGATCCAGAACCAATTCCTGGTGCCGCAGGCCGCCCTGCGCCTGTGGGGTCTGAACGAGCGCCATGCTTCGCAGCCCTACGCCCAGGGCGTGAGTGAGGACGTGCGCAGCTTCGCGTCGTCTTTGACTCAGCCCTATTGCGGCGTCAACTCTGGCTTCGAGGCGGCGGGCTGGCTGGAAGACCCGGCGCAGGCGTCCTCGCTGGCCATGATTCCTCTGCGCGAGGGGCCGATCGCCACCAGCACCCCCGCCTTTGGCATGCTGGTGCTCGCTTCGCCCGACCCGCAGCGTTTCTCCAGCGGCATGGGCACCGACTTCCTGGAGCACATCGCCGAGTTGGCGAGCGCGGCGCTGGCCCGCTTGCGTCGCGACTGAGTCGTTTGAGGGACCGCAGGGCATGAGCGTCGCCGGGCCGCCCCAAGACGCGAAGGCCCCCTTGGGGGGCAGGGAGCCACACGCAGTGGGCGGACGTGGGGGCGACACTCTCATCGAGAAATACCTCGAGCATGTGCGTGTCGGCAAGCGCCTGGCCGAACGCACGGTCGAACTGTATGCCTTGGATCTGGCGCGCCTGCAGGACCATGCGCACACCGCCGGGATTGACCTGCTGCAGGTGCAGACCGTTCAGATCCGCCGCTGGGTCGCTCAAATGCATGGCGGTGGCCGCAGCGGGCGCGGCATCGCCCTGATCTTGTCGGGGTGGCGCGGCTTCTACACCTGGTTAGGGCGCGAGGGCTTGGTCACGCACAACCCGGTGGCCGACGTGCGCGCACCGAAGTCAGCGCGCCCCTTGCCCAAGGCACTGAGCGTGGACGATGCGGTCCAACTGGCTGGTTTCCAGGACAGACAAGCGAATCCCTGGCGCGAGGCGCGGGACGCCGCCCTCGTGGAATTGCTGTACGGCGCAGGCCTGCGGGTGGGCGAACTGGTGGGCCTGGACCAGGTGGCCAGTGCCGCCGCCCGAGGCTGGGTCGATACGGATGCGGGCGAGGCGCACGTTCTGGGCAAAGGCAGCAAGCGCCGCACCGTGCCCGTGGGACGCCAGGCGCTGGAGGCCCTGGCCCTCTGGCGGGCGGTGCGCGGGACCCTCGCGGCAAGCGAGCCGGCCTTGTTCGTCGGCGAGCGGGGCCAGCGCATCACGGCGCAGGCCGTCTGGAAGGTGCTGCGCGAACGCAGCCTGCGCGCGGGCCTGGCCGCCCCGGTACACCCGCACATGCTGCGTCACTCGTTTGCCAGCCATGTGCTGCAGTCGAGCGGCGATCTGCGGGCGGTGCAAGAGCTTTTGGGTCACGCCAACATCGCCACCACCCAGGTCTACACGCGCCTGGATTTCCAGCACCTGGCCCAGGCCTACGACGCGGCCCACCCGCGCGCCAAGCGCAAGTCCTGAAAGCGACTGTCGTGGGGCGGCCCCCCCAGCGACACACCAATTGGCGTATGGACGATCACGCCATCGCCTCTTGATAATTGCGACTTCCTCATCGAAGCTCGCTTCCCTCATGACGTCATCGTTGTGGCAACGCTCGGACGGTCAGTTGCTCAAGGCCCTACGCGAACAGGCGGGCCTGGATCCGATCGTGCTGGCGCGCATGGGAACGATGACGGTGCAACAGTTGCGAGGCCTGGAGGAAGGCGAGGGCGGCGCGTTCTACAGCCCCGAGATCAAGGCGCACATGGGGCGCAGCCTGCTGGCCAAGCTGGGGTATGTGGCGCCGCCGGCCACGCAAGAGGCTACGGACCCCGAGCCGCTGCCGGCGGCAGACCCGGTCTTGCCCGCACCCGCACCCGCGCACCCGCCTGAGCCCACCCGTTTGGCTTCCCTGCCAGTCGACTTGCCTCCCGGCCCGCAAGCGCGCCTGCGTGGGCCGGCCTGGACGGTGTGGGCCGGCGGCGGCGTACTGGCCCTCGCGGCCCTGGTCATCATCCTGATCCGTCCGGCTCCGGTGGCGACGCCCGTGGCGGGGCCGACGGCGCAAGCCTTTGTGCCCCCGACCCTGGAGACGCCGCAGGTCGCGACCGCCTCGCCGGCGGCCAGCGAGGCGGCACCTGCCGCTCGCGCCCAGGCCGCCGCGCCTGCGCCGACTGACCCGGCCTGCTTCGGCGACGCGCAATCCGGCCCGGTGTACACCCCCAGCGAGCCGCGCAAGGCGGGCAACTTTGTCCATCTGGTCGCGGATAAGCCGATCAGCCTGTGTGTGGTGGACGCGTCGTCCAAGTCCACTCGCATCGCACTGGAGCCCGGTGTCGGTCGCACCGTACCGGGCGCTGCGCCCTTTGTGGTGCGGGGCGAGCTGGCCCACCTGAAGATTTTTTTCCAGGGCGTGCGCGTGCAGACGGGCGCAGGCGCGGGTGATCAGGTGGTCTTGAACGAAGCACCGCTTCGTTAACGGCCTGTGCCCGCTGGCGCCGCATGCGGCGCGTCTCTGGTGCGCCGCGCCCCAGCGGCGACAATCGCGCCATGAAATCCATCCGTTTGAAGGAAGGCAAGGAGCGCTCGCTGCTGCGTCGTCATCCCTGGGTCTTTGATGCCGCAATCGCCAAGGGCGGTGGCGACCCCGGCGAGACCGTGCGTATCGAAGCCCATGACGGTCGCTTTCTCGCCTGGGCCTCGTTCAGTCCCTCATCTCGCATCCGCGCGCGTTGCTGGAGTTTTGACCAGGCGCAGCGCATCGACGCCGCCTTCCTCGCGCAACGCGTGCGCGGCGCCGTGCAGGCCCGCCAGCGCATGGCGATTGACAGCGACAGCCTGCGCCTGGTGCATGGTGAGTCCGACGGCCTGCCCGGGCTGATCGTGGATCGCTACGGCGACACCCTGGTGGCCCAGTTTCTGTCGGTGGGCGTCGAGCGCTGGAAGGCGGTGCTGGGAGACGCCTTGCTGGCCGAGACCGGCCTGACGCGCCTGTACGAACGCTCCGACGCCAGCACCCGACAGCTCGAGGGGCTGCCGCCCGTCACCGGCTGGCTGCGCGGCGAGGGCCCGGTCGAACTGACACTGCGCGAACACGCCTGGCGCTTGTCGCTGGACATCGCCACCGGCCACAAGACGGGCTTCTACCTGGACCAGCGAGACAGCCGCCAGAAATTTAGCCACTCCGTGCGCCGCCTGGGGCTGCAGCGTGTGCTCAATACCTACTGCTACACCGGGGGCTTCACCGTCGCGGCCCTGGCCGGCGGCGCCGCGCACGTGACCTCCATCGATTCGTCCGGCCCTGCGTTGGCCCGCGCGCAGGCCAACGTGGCGCTCAATGGGTTCGACGCCGCCCGCGCCGAGTTTCTCGATGCCGATGTCAACGCCAGCCTGCGCCGCTTCATTGACGAGGAGCGCCACTTTGACGCCATCGTGCTCGATCCGCCCAAGCTCGCTCCCACTGCTGCCCACGCCGAGCGCGCCGCGCGCGCTTACAAGGACATCAACCGCCTGGCCTTCAAGCTGCTGGCTCCGGGCGGTGTGTTATTCACGTATTCCTGCTCCGGAGGCATCTCCGCCGACCTGTTTCACAAGATCGTGGCCTCGGCGGCCATTGACGCGGGCGTCGACGGTGACATCGTCGAGCGCCTGGGCGGCGCCCCTGACCACCCCATGACCTTGCTGTTTCCCGAGGGCGAATACCTCAAGGGCTTGGTGATTCAGACCCGTGCGAGCGCCCCATAGGCCCTTGCCGACACTGCGCCATCGGTTTGCCCCTTACACTCCCGGTCCGCAGAAATTCAATCCCGACCATGAGCCTTATCCCCGCCACCATCCTGACCGGCTTTCTCGGCTCCGGAAAAACCACCTTGCTCAAACGCGTGCTGAGCGAGGCGCATGGCCAGAAGATCGCCGTGATCGAGAACGAGTTTGGCGCTGAAAACATCGACAGCGACATCCTGGTGAGCGACACCCAGGAGCAGATCGTCCAAATGAGCAACGGCTGCATCTGCTGCACCATCCGCGAGGATCTGCGCGCCACCTTGCAGCTGCTGGCGACCAAGAAGCGCAAGGGCCTGCTTGATTTCGACCGCGTCGTGATCGAGACCACCGGCCTGGCCGATCCGGGTCCGGTGGCCCAGACCTTTTTCATGGACGACGAGATCGCCGAAACGTATCTGCTCGATTCGGTGCTGACCCTGGTCGATGCCAAGCACGCGGCGCAGCAGCTCAACGACCGCCAGGAGGCGCGTCGCCAGGTAGGCTTTGCCGACCGGATCTTTATCAGCAAGACCGACCTGGTGGCCCAGGACGAGGTCAACGCGCTGATGCATCGTCTCAAGCACATGAACCCGCGTGCCCCCCAGCAAGCGGTTCACTTTGGCGAAGTGCCGCTGGCCAGCGTGCTGGACCTGCATGGCTTCAACCTCAATGCCAAGCTGGAAATCGACCCCGACTTCCTGACCGAAGACGGTCATCATCACCACGACCACGATCACGGCCATGAGGGCCACGACCACGTGCACGGCGAGCACTGCGACCACCCCTCGCACGCCCACGAAGGGCACGGCCACCACCATCACCACGATGACGACGTCAAGAGCTTTGTCTTCAAGTCCGACCGGCCCTTTGACCCGGCCAAGCTTGAAGACTTTCTGGGCGCCATCGTCAACATTTATGGCCCGCGCATGCTGCGATACAAGGGCGTCCTGAACATGAAAGGCACCGAGCGCAAGGTGATCTTCCAGGGCGTGCACCAACTCATGGGAAGTGACCTGGGCCCGCTGTGGAACGACGGCGAGCCGCGAACCAGCAAGATGGTGTTCATCGGCATTGACCTGCCCCAGGACATCCTTTTGCAGGGTTTGCAGCAATGCCTGGATTGAAATACGCTGCCCGCCCCGGTTTGAGGTAGGCTTGCGCGTTTTTTCAAAAGTGATGGTTCTCGATGCTTGCCTCTTTCTTGCAGCTGATGGGGTTTGCGTTGAGGCCTGTGGAAACGGGTTCCGGCTTTCGGGTCAGTCAGGGTATAAACCGAGCTGATGAAGGCCGTATGCCGACAGATAACAAACGAAGGCTCGAGGGCAGCGAGACGCCGCCTGACAGGGCCGAAGCCGCGAGGAGGCAGGAAGTGAAGCCGCAACCCAAGGCCGCCGCAAAGGCGCAAAAAAAGCCCGTCGCCAAGGCCAAGCCTGTGAAGGCGCCCGCCAAGGCCAAGCCAGCCGTCAAGTCGGCGGCCAAACCGACTGCGAAACCGACCGTCAAGCCGACCGCGAAAAAGCCTGCCAAACCCGTGGCCAAGCCGGCAGCGAAGGCCGCCGCCAAGGCCAAGCCCGCACCGAAGAAGGTCCCCGTCAAGCCCACGTCTCGTCCTGCCGCCAAGCCTGCGGCCAAGTCCGTCTCGAAGGCTGCCAAGCCTGCGGCCAAGGCGGCTTCCAAATCCGCGTCGAAAGCCGCGGCCAAACCCGTATCCAGGCCCTCGGCTGTGCCGAAGGCCAAGGCGGGCACTTCCCTGTCGGCCCAGAAGGGCGCTGCCAAGGCGGCGCCTTCCAAGCCGTCAGCCAAGGCAGTTCCCCCGTCTGCGGCCAAGCCCGTGGCCAAAGCCAAGGCGCCTGTCGCCAAGGCCCCCGCCAAGAAGGCAGCTCCCGCGTCTGCGCCCGCCCCCAAGGCGTCCGCTCGCCCGGCACCTGCCGCCGCACCCTCCAATCCCGTAGCTGCCGCCCCTGCGGTCGCAGGTTCGACGCCGCCGCGCGCCACCCGGCCCTCCGCCCGGCTGGTGCAGATCACGGTGCCGTCCATGGCGCAGTCCGTCGCCTCGACCGCCGCCAAGGCCAGCTACATCCAGACCCCGAGTCCACCCGTGCTGACCCCTCCTCCAAGCCTCCCGGTCAAGAAGGACCCCAAACTCGCGAACAACTGGAAGACCAAATCGGCCGACCAGCTCAGTGACGCCGAAGTTCTGGCCATGCCCGATGGCGAGTACATGAACGACAAGCAGATGGCGTTCTTCCGCCTGAAGCTGATGCAGCTGAAACAGGACATCCTTGCCAGCGCTGGCGAGACCACCGAGCATCTGCGCGAAGACACCGTCATCGTGCCCGACCCAGCCGACCGCGCCACCATCGAAGAAGAACACGCACTGGAGCTGCGTACCCGCGACCGTGAACGCAAGCTGCTCAAAAAGATCGAACAGTCCATTGCGCGCATCGATGCCGGCGACTACGGCTACTGCGATGAGACTGGCGAGCCCATTGGTGTGGGCCGGCTGCTGGCTCGCCCCACGGCCACGCTGTCGCTGGAGGCGCAGCAGCGCCGCGAGCTCAAACAAAAGATGTTCGGCGACTGAAGGCCGCCCATGCCAACGCCCGGGGGTGATCCCGAAGGCCCTGCCACGGTTCCGGGTGGCGGCCTCTGGGGTGGCTTGTGGCAGCGTCTCGCGCGTTCGCCAGCGTCCGCCCCTGACCCCACCGCGCCGCCAAGCACCTATTCGCGCGACACCCTGCAAGCCATGATCGAGCGCAAGCGGCACAACGATGCCCTGCGCCACCAAGAGTTCGACGCCCTGCGCAAGCTGCGTCGTCGGGCGTCCCCGGATGCTCCTGCCGTGGCGCCTCACCTGCTGTTTCACAGCTCGATTCCCTCCAGTGCCGACGAGCGCGCCACCACGCTGAAGAAAATCGACGAGATCGAGGCGCAGATGTCGATCCAGTGGCGACCCGTCAAGACCCGGACCTCGGCGCGTACGACCGTCTCGCGACCCACACGCCCATTCGCGGATGGGGCCCCCGAGACGGCGCACGCGCCGACGCAGGCCCACCCCGCTCGCACCGTCGTGCCAGTGGCTTCGACCTTGCACGGGCTGGCTGCTGCGCCACCCCATGTCGCGCCGTTCATTCACGACCCTGAATTCGAGGAGGCGGCGCTGCGCTTTGCCAGCGGCGATGCGGCCGGCGCGGAACGGGCATTGCTGGCGCTATTGGCCCCTGACCACCCGCGCGCCAGCCAGCCCGAAACCTGGCAGGTGCTGTTCGACCTGTACCGAGTGACCGACCAGCAGGCTGCCTACGACGAGCGTGCCACCGAATTTGCCTGCCGTTTTCAGCGCTCGCCCCCCCAGTGGCGCGACCGGATCGAGCCCGATGTCAAAGGCCAGACTGTCGCGCCCACCCGTGCGGATGCGGCGGCTGGAGAGACCCCCGCGATCGATTGGTCGTGCCCGCCGGTCCTGGACCTGCCCAGCGTGCACGGCTTGCAGCAGGCCTTGGTTCGCCTGCCCCAACCCTGGCGCCTGTCCTGGGCCGACCTGACCCGGCTCGAGTCCGAGGCCCTCCCGGCTCTAGCGCAGCTGGTGGCCCAATGGGCGGGCCAGCGCGTGCGCTTTCGGATGGCCGGCATCGAGGGCCTGGAGCGCATCCTCGACACCCGTACCGCCTGCGGCGACCGCAGCGTCGATCCACGCTGGTGGACGCTGCGCATGGACTGGCTGCGTGCCATGCGTCGCAGCGACGAGTTCGAGCTGGTGGCCCTGGACTACTGCGTCACCTACGAAGTCTCGCCTCCGGCTTGGGATCCGCCTTTGTGCGAGGTGCGCCTGATTGCGGGGGCAGGCCAGACGCACGCCGACACCGGCCTGGAGGCCTTTGAGTCGCGGGTGTCTACCCTGAGTCTGAACGATATAGCCGACCTCAGCAGCTTTGGCGTCAGCGCCTACGCGCCGCCGGTCATGGGTGAACTCTCCGGTGTCTTGCTCGGTGACATCGCCGACGAACTGAGTCGACTCGAGAGTCACCTGCGGGGCGTCGATGCGCTGATCATCTCTTGCAGCCGCCTGGAGCGGCTCGACTTCGAGGCGGCGGGCGCGCTCCTGAACTGGGTGGCGGCCCGTCAGGCCGAGTCGCGTGTCGTTCACCTGGTCGATGTTCATCGGCTGGTAGCCGCCTTCCTGGGCGCGATGGGGCTGGCTTCGCAGGCCTGCATCACGCTGCGGCGCGACTGATCTTCCTTTTCACACCCTTCGAGCCAAGATGGATCAATTTCACGGAACCACCATTGTCAGCGTGCGTCGGCGCATGCCGGACGGTCGCTGGCAGGTCGCCATCGGCGGCGACGGTCAGGTCACCCTGGGTCACCTCGTGGTCAAGGGCTCGGCGCGCAAGGTGCGCAAGCTCTATCACGACAAGGTGCTCGCCGGCTTCGCGGGCGCCACGGCCGATGCCTTCACGCTGTTCGAGCGTTTCGAGGCCAAGCTCGAAAAGCATCAGGGCCACCTGGTGCGCTCGGCGATCGAGCTGACCAAGGACTGGCGCACCGACCGCGTCCTGCGCCGGCTCGAGGCCATGCTGGCCGTGGCCGACCGCGATGCATCCCTGATCATCACCGGCAATGGCGATGTACTCGAGCCCGAGCACGGCGTCGTTGCCATCGGCTCAGGCGGCGCCTATGCGCAGGCCGCAGCCAAGGCCTTGCTCGATCACACCGAGCTGGGTGCGCGCGACATCGTCAAGAAGTCGCTGGAAATCGCGGGCGAGTTGTGCATCTACACCAATATGCACCACACCCTCGAGACCTTGGAATAAGAAGACGCAGGCATTGCCATGTCCAGCATGACCCCCCAGGAAATCGTCTCCGAACTCGATCGCCACATCGTGGGCCAGCACGAGGCCAAGCGCGCCGTCGCCATCGCCCTGCGCAATCGCTGGCGCCGCCAGCAGGTCGACGAAAAGCTGCGGCCCGAGATCACTCCCAAGAACATCCTCATGATCGGGCCTACCGGCGTGGGCAAGACCGAGATCGCCCGGCGCTTGGCACGCCTGGCGGATGCCCCCTTCATCAAGGTCGAGGCCACCAAGTTCACCGAGGTGGGCTATGTGGGTAAGGATGTCGATTCCATCGTGCGAGACCTGGCCGAGATCGCCGTCAAGCAGACGCGCATGACCGAGATGCGCAAGGTGCGCACGCGCGCCGAAGACCACGCTGAAGACCGCATCCTGGAGGTGCTGCTGCCGGGTACGCACGGCGCCGAAGACAACCCCACGCGCCAGGCCTTTCGCAAGAAGCTGCGTGAAGGCCAGCTCGCCGACAAAGAGATCGAGATCGACTTGGCCGACGCGGCGCCGCCGCTGCAGATCATGGGGCCCTCGGGCATGGAGGACATGGCCGAACAACTGCGTGGCGTCTTCAGTCAATTCGGTGGCGGCAACCGCAAAACCCGCAAGCTCAAGATCCGTGAAGCGATGCAGATGCTGGTCGATGAAGAGGCGGCCAAGCTCGTGAACGAGGACGAGATCAAGGCGCAGGCCATCCACAACGCCGAACAAAACGGCATCGTCTTCATCGACGAGATCGACAAGGTCTGCTCGCGCAGCGAGAGCGGCAGCGGCGCCGAGGTCTCGCGCCAGGGCGTGCAGCGCGATCTGCTGCCGCTGGTGGAGGGCACGACCGTGTCCACCAAGTACGGCCCGGTGCGCACCGATCACATCCTGTTCATTGCCAGCGGCGCCTTCCACCTGGCCAAGCCCAGTGACCTGATCCCCGAGCTGCAGGGGCGCTTGCCGATACGCGTTGAACTCAAGTCGCTGTCGGTGCAAGACTTCGAGGCCATCCTCACTCAGACGCATGCCTGCCTGGTCACGCAATACGAGGCGCTGCTCGCCACCGAAGGCGTCACCCTGACCTTCACGCCCGAGGGCATCACCCGCTTGGCGGCCATCGCCTACGAGGTCAATGAGCGCACCGAAAACATCGGCGCGCGGCGTCTGTCCACGGTGATGGAGCGCCTGCTCGACGAGATCAGCTTCGAGGCCAGCCGCCGCAGCGGCCAGACCCTGACCATCGACGGCGCGTATGTCGATGCCCGGCTCAAGGATCTGAGCCAAAACGAGGACCTCTCTCGTTACATCCTCTGACAGGGGCCCCGCCGTCGCGCGGCTGGGCTTCAGGTTTCACATTCACAGGCGCTGCTAAGTGCTTCATTTAGAACAGATTTCAGCGCATCAGTGGTCGCGAAAAGCGTTCTAAGTCCTTGATTTCATTGCAAATTTTCCGCATCGCACCCCTTGCGAAGCGATGTTTTCCTGATACAGTGGGATGAAGTGCAATTTGGTGGGAAAAAATGCCTTTTCAGTGGCATTCGATCCCGCCAAGCAGGTTCATCCCTCCATCAGGAATCCAGCGGTGTTTCAAGGCGCCTCGTCCGTCAGTCTCGATAGCAAGGGAAGGCTCTCCGTGCCCACCCGGCATCGCGACGTGCTGGCCGCCACCGCCGCCAACCAGGTCACGGTGACCAAGCACCCGCACGGGTGTCTGATGATCTTTCCGCGTCCTGAGTGGGAAAAGTTCCGTGAGCGCATCGCGGCGCTGCCCATGTCGGCCCAGTGGTGGAAGCGGATTTTTCTGGGCAATGCGATGGACATGGAGCTCGATGGCACGGGCCGTGTGCTGATCTCGCCCGAGCTGCGCGCGGCCGCCGGCATCGATCGCGAAACCATCCTGCTCGGAATGGGCAACCACTTCGAACTGTGGGACAAGGCCAGCTACGACGCCAAAGAGGCGCAGGCCATGGCCGGCGAGATGCCGGACGTGTTCAAGGACTTTTCTTTCTGACGGCGCAGGCGGTGGACCACGCATGGACACACACCACCGTTTTGTTGAAGGAAGCGGTTGCAGCGCTCATCACCCGACCGGATGGACTGTATGTGGATGCGACCTTTGGGCGCGGTGGCCACTCGCGCGCCATCCTCTCGCAGCTCGCGCCCCAGGGTCGGCTGGTGGTGTTCGACAAGGACCCCGAAGCCATCGCCGAGGCGGGCCGTATCTCCGATGCGCGCCTGTCCATCCATCACGAGGGCTTTCGTCACATCGGCGAACTGCCGGCGGGGTCGGCCAGCGGCGTGCTGATGGACCTGGGTGTGAGCTCGCCTCAGATCGACAACCCCGAGCGGGGTTTTTCTTTTCGTCACGACGGCCCACTGGACATGCGCATGGACACCACGCGCGGACAGAGTGCGGCCCAGTGGCTGGCAACGGCCGAAATCGGCCAGATCGCGCAGGTGATTCGTGACTATGGCGAAGAACGGTTTGCTGTTCCGATTGCAAAGGCGATTGTTGCTCGCCGACAGGAACGGGGCCCTCTTGCAAGCACCGCCGAGTTGGCCGAACTCGTGGCTGGCACGGTCAAAACCCGCGAGCCGGGCCAGAACCCTGCAACGCGCACATTTCAGGCTCTTCGGATTTT
>CANHSE010000044.1 GCA_947463025.1 Comamonadaceae bacterium | reverse complement strand
CTGACCTTCGAATGGAGACCGCCATGCCTGAAGCCAAGCCGAATTCCGCGGGCCTACCCTGGTGGCGCTATGGCCTGGTGTGGCTGATCATCGGCGGGCCTGCCGTGGTTGTGGTGGCGGGCATCGCCACTTTCGTGATCGCGGTGCGCAGCCCGGACCCCCTGGTACCGCATGACAGTTACCGCTTCGGCCCCGAGGCGCAGCAGGCTGCTGCAGCCCGCGGCAAGGCCATGCTGCCCGCCCAGCAAGGTCGCAACCATGCGGCATCGCCCGAGCCTGTCCGTTAAGCGTGTGAGGCGACCACAAAAGGAGACACACCCATGTGGGCCAAGATGTTGATGGTGGTGGCCTGGCCGGCCTTTCTGGCCGCCTGCGTGCTCGAGGCGGCGGTGTTCGCCCTGGTGGATCCCCATGAATTGAGCTGGGGTGATGGCCCTCTGGGTTGGTCGCGGCAGGCGGTCTACACCGCTTCGTTCTTCCTGTTCTGGCTCGTCTCCATCGGCTCGGGCCTCTTGGCACTGGTGCTGGCGCGTCCCGAGGCGGCTCCGGGGTTGCACGACTAGCGTGTGATCGGGCGGTCCCGAGCGACGCCGCGCAGGTGTGCGTCGCGTCGATTGCCAGCCGTGCTTGTGCTGTAATTTGCGGGATCGACACGCTCTCAGTGACCCGTGCCCCTCTCCCGCCCCTCTGACGCTAACGCCGCCCCTCGCCTGGCGGCTTTGCTCGATTCCGCCATGGACGCCATCATCAGCATGGATGAAGGCGGGCAGATCGTTTTGTACAACCGTGCGGCCGAGGCCACCTTCGGCTGGCCGGCCTCCAAGGTGCTGGGTCAGCCCCTTTCCATGCTGCTGCCGCCGCGTTTTCGCAGCGGACACGACGCTCACGTCAAGCAATTTGCCGCCACCGGCGTGACCCATCGCCGCAAGGGGGAGGGCGTGGTGCTGTATGGCCTGCGCGCCGATGGCGCCGAGTTCCCGATGGAGGCGTCGATCTCCCAGATCGACACCGACGAAGGCAAGGTCTTCTCCGTCATCGTGCGCGATGTGACCGATCGCGTGAAGGCGCGCCAGGCACTGGCGCGTTTTGCCACTGAAGCTTCGGCCATTCGCGAGCAGGAGAAAAGTCGGGTGGCCCGCGAGTTACACGATGAATTGGCGCAGTCGCTGACCGCTCTGAAGATGGACGCCAGCTGGCTCAGAGACCATGTCCGCGAGGATCCGGACGCTGCCGTGGACAAAGTGGTCGGCATGCTCGGCATGCTGGACGCCTGCGTCGCCGCCACGCGTCG
Source organism: Comamonadaceae bacterium (assembly GCA_947463025.1). GTDB lineage: Bacteria > Pseudomonadota > Gammaproteobacteria > Burkholderiales > Burkholderiaceae_C > Ramlibacter. The sequence goes on along the minus strand of CANHSE010000044.1, from coordinate 16,711 downwards.
GATCGCCGCTGACCTGCGTCCGCTGGTGCTGGACGACCTGGGCCTGGTGCCCGCGATCGAGTGGCTGGCCCAAAGCTTCACCCAGCGCCATGGTGTGCCTTGCGCCCTCGATTTAGACGAGTCGCTGGCCTTGCAAGAACCCTATCCCACAGCCGCTTTTCGCATCGTGCAAGAGTCGCTGGCCAATGTAGCCAAGCATGCACAGGCCCGCCGGGTCGACGTGCGGGTGGCGTGTGAGGCGGGGCATCTGGTGATGCACGTGCGCGACGACGGCGTGGGCTTTGACCCTCAGGCCGCGCGCAAGCCCGACTCACTGGGCCTTATGGGCGTGCGTGAGCGGGCGCAGCTGCTGCAGGGGTCCGTACAGATTGATGCGTCGCCGGGCGCCGGCACCTGTGTGCGTGTGACGATTCCCCTGCCCAGGGCATCCGCTGGGGGTCTCACGCCATGATCCGCATCGTGCTGGCTGACGATCACGCCATCGTGCGTGAGGGTCTCAAGCGCATTCTGAGCACCGTCCCCGACTTCCAAGTGGTGGGTGAAGCTGCCGACGGTACGCAGGTCCTGCAGGTGGCGCGACAGACAGACTTTGACCTGCTGCTGCTGGACTTGTCCATGCCCGGGCGCAGCGGGATGGAGCTGATACGCCTGGTCAAGACCGAGAAGCCGCGCGTGCGCATTCTCGTTCTGAGCATGCACCAGGAAACGCAGTACGCGGTGCGCGCCATCAAATCAGGCGCCAGTGGTTATCTGACCAAAGAGAGCGCGTCGGCCGAACTCGAACAGGCCCTGCGCAAGATCGCCGCGGGCGGCGCCTACGTCAGTGCCGATGTGGCCCAGCAACTGGCGCTAGGCGCCATGCCAGGAAACGAGGCCGCGCCGCACGAGGCCTTGTCTCCGCGCGAGTTCGAGGTGTTCCGCCAGTTGGTCTTGGGTGCGTCGGTGACCGAGATCGCGCACACGCTGAACCTGTCGGTCAAGACGGTCAGTACACACAAGACGCACCTGATGGACAAGCTCGGTGTCCATAACCCCGCCGAACTGGTGCGCTACGCGATCCGACACGGGTTGTCGGATGCCGCGCAGCCCTGAGCCGAACGCTCAGTCGAACAGCTTGGGCAGATCGATGCCGTCCGGGTACTTGATCTGAATCAGGGGCGTCTTGGACTTCTCGCCGTCGAAGTCGACAGCATCGTCCGCCGTAAACGTGCCTTCCTTGGCCTTGATGCGGGCGATGATCTTCTTGCCCTTGGCCACCACCATGCCGCCCGAGTGGGGGCAATTGCCGCCGATGCACTGGGTGATCACGTAGGTGGTGTCGCCGTTGGTGAACCATAGATGGCTCAGACTGGCTCGGGGCTGCAGGGCCTCGCTGCTGGCGAAGAACTTGCGGCCGCTGGCGGCGTCAGCCGTGTAGGTCATCTCGGCCTTCTCGGCCGGGCCGAAGCGGTATTCGATCTTGCTGTAAGGCGCCTTGGCGGGCGTGGCGCACACCAGGATGCCTTTCTTGCCCGTGGTGCCCTCGTACAAGGTGGCTTCGTTCGCCGCACATTTCTGGGCCCAGGCGGGCGTGTCGGCAACGGCAAACAGGAGCAGGGCGAGGGCGGACAGACGGTTGGACAGCTTCATGATGATCTTCAAAATAAGAACAGTGGGGAAGTTGATCATAAAGCCTCGCATTTCCCTGCTGCGCCAGGCCCCTCAGACGATTCCTAGGCGGACTGGGAAAGTACGACGGCCAAATCCAGACGATTCCGACGCCTCGCTCGCGGCCTTGGCCTATGGCACCACCCCGAATGACGAGTCACAGTCAGGTCCATGGCGTTTCCTGCTCCCGCTCGCGTCTTCCTGGCCGACGATTCCGGTCTGATCCGATCGCGCGTTGCGGCACTCCTGGGCGACCACCACGTCGTGGTGGTCGGCGAGGCCGCCACCCCGCAGGCGTGCATCGCGGGCATTTTGGCCAGCCAGCCTCAGGTCGTGGTGCTGGACATCCAACTCGAAGGCGGGACGGGTCTTGAGGTGCTGCGCTCTGTGCGCCAGGCCGCACCCGAAATTGCCTTCGTCGTGTTTAGTAACAACGCCAGCCCTGCTTACCGCAAACGCTATCTGTTCGAGGGTGCCGTCGCATTTCTCGACAAGAGCTGCGATTTCGAGCACCTTCCCCGTGTCATTACCGACGCCCGCGCTCGCCTTACGCATTGAACCTTCCCTCCAGGAACTTCCCATGAAGCATGAAGCCGTACTCGCCCCAGCCCCTGTTCGCGTTTTGCGTCGTCCTGTGGACGCGCCCGTGGTCGGCGGCGATGCCGCGCCCACGCCGCTCAAGACCCTGTGCTCCAACTGCCACTTGCGCGATCTGTGTCTGCCCTGTGGGCTAGAGGGCTCCGATGTCCAGCGGCTGGACAGTCTTTTGTTCGGGCGTCGCCGCATCCGCACCGGCGAGACCTTGTACCGCCCCGAGGACCGCTTTCAATTCATCTACGCGGTGCGCAGTGGCACCTTCAAGTCCAGCCTCACTCTGGCCGACGGGCGCGAGCAGGTCTCGGGCTTTCACATGGCGGGCGAGTTGATGGGGCTCGATGGGGTCGCCCAGGGCCGCCACGCCAGCGCCGCCACCGCCCTGGAGGACGCCGAGATCTGCGCCATTCCGTATACCCATTTGTCCGAGCTGGCGGCTGGCAGCTCGGACATGCAGATGGTGATGGCCCGTCTCATGAGCCGCGAGATCGTGCGCGAACACAGTCTGATGATGCTTCTGGGCAGCATGAACGCCGAGGAGCGTCTGGCGGCCTTCCTGATCAACCTGTCGCAGCGCCTGAAGGCCCGCGGTTACTCTTCCCACGAATTTCACCTGCGCATGTCCCGCGCCGAGATCGGCAGCTACCTGGGCATGAAGCTGGAAACCGTGAGCCGCACCTTCTCAGCCTTCCAGCAGCAGCGCCTGCTCGAGGTGGACAAGCGTCATATCCGCATCCTGGATCTGGAGGCCCTGGCCCGCGCCTTCCAGGGGCCGATCCACTGAAGGTGCGTCCGGCTTGATGCGGGTCAAACCCGGGCCCGTTGGCGCATCGCAAGATCCCGTCATCGCCGATCCTTCCAAGAGGTTCTCTATGTTCAAGCGCATCCTGATGGCCACCGACGGTTCCGCAGCTTCGGACCATGCGGCCCGCATCGCAATTGACCTGGCCCGTACCCATGGCGCCGCCCTCACGGCCCTGTATGTGGTCGATCCCTATCCTTTCCTGGGTATGGGCGAGGTCAACCCCATGGGGTTTGACGCTTACATGAACGCGGCCCGCGATCAGGCGGCCGGAGCGCACGCGCGCATGCTGGAGGCCTGCAACGCGGGCGGCGCGGCGGTGCCCGTGGAGATGCGCGTGGTGGAAGACGTCCCGGTACTTGAGGGCGTTTTGCGAACCGCCCACGATCAGCAATCCGATCTGATCGTGATCGGCTCGCATGGTCGCAGCGGCATCGCTCGCCTCATGCTCGGAAGCGTTGCCGCCAAGGTGGTGGCGCAATCGCCCGTACCCGTGTTGGTGGCCCGCTAATCCTGCGCCACGAAGACGAACCGATATGACGGCGATCTCCGCGCAGTTGCTGCAACGCTTTGACGTCAACGGACCGCGCTACACCTCCTATCCCACCGCCGACCGCTTTGTGGAGGCCTTCACCGCCGACGACTACGCCCAGGCCCTGCGCCATCGCTCTCACGGACAGGCCTCGCTGCTGCCGCTGTCGTTGTATGTGCACATCCCGTTTTGCGAGTCGCTGTGCTACTACTGCGCCTGCAACAAGATCATCACCAAGCACCATGACCGCGGCGCGCCCTACCTGGACTACCTCGCGCGCGAGGTGATGCTCTACGTCGCCCAGCTCGGGTCAGGGCAGTCGGTGAGTCAGCTGCATCTGGGGGGTGGTACACCCACCTTCCTGTCCGACGGCGAGCTGAGTCAACTCATGGTCATGCTGCGCACCCACTTCAATCTGGTGCCTGGAGGTGAGTACTCGGTCGAAGTGGACCCGCGCACCGTTGATGCCAAGCGCCTGCAGACGCTGGCGGGTCTGGGGTTCAACCGCATCAGCTTTGGCGTTCAGGATTTCGATCCCGAGGTGCAAAAGGCCATCCACCGAATCCAGCCGGTCGAGCGCGTGTTTGAACTGGTGGAGCAGGCGCGCCAGATCGGTTTTGAATCGGTCAACGTAGACCTGATTTACGGCCTTCCGCGGCAGACACCCGAATCGTTCGCGCGCACGATCCACCAGGTCAAGGCGCTACGTCCTGATCGCATCGCCCTGTATGCCTACGCGCACTTGCCTGAGCGCTTCAAGCCTCAGCGGCGTATCGTCGCAGACGAACTGCCCAACGCCGCGGGCAAGGTCGCCATGCTGGCCTCGGCCCTGGCTGCATTTGAGGACGCGGGCTACGTCTACATCGGCATGGACCATTTCGCCCTGCCCGATGACGCCCTGGCCGTGGCCAAGCGCCAGGGTCGCCTACACCGCAACTTCCAGGGGTACAGCACCCAGCCCGATTGCGACTTGATTGCCCTGGGTGTGTCCTCCATCGGGCGCGTGGGCGCCACCTACAGCCAGAACGCCAAGACTCTCGAGGAATACTGCGACCTGATCGACCAGGGGCGCCTGCCGGTGACGCGCGGCCTGGCACTGACGCGCGACGACCTGACCCGCCGCGCGGTGATCATGGCCCTCATGTGCCAGGGGCAGGTGTTGTTCGAGTCGATCGAGTTGGCCTGGGCGCTGGACTTTCGCCGCTACTTTGCCACCGAGATGACGCAGGTGGCGGACATGCAGGTGCAGGGGCTGGTCACCGTGGACGCCCAGGGCATTCAGGTGACAGCCGAGGGCTGGTACTTCGTACGGGCAGTGGCCATGGTGTTCGACCGTTACCTGCAGGCGGATCGCCATCGCGCGAAGTTCTCGCGCATTCTCTGACCGGCGCGCCTCGCGATCGTTCCATGTCCCTCACGCTGACCTTGGCCGTCACCGCCCTCACCATGGGGCTGGCTGGGGGCCCGCATTGCGCCGCGATGTGCGGTGCCGCGTGCGCGGGTATCAGCCGCGGGGGGCGGGCGGGGCCCGCACGTTCCATGGGCTTGTTTCAGTTGGGGCGCTTGGCGGGCTACATGGGCGCGGGCGCCGTGGCCGCGACGGCCATGCAGAGCCTGGCCTGGCTGTCGGTGCAAAGTGCGGTCCTGCGTCCGGTGTGGATGCTGCTGCACATGGCGGTTCTGGCCTGGGGTCTGACGTTGCTGGTGGTGGCGCGCCAGCCGGCGTGGGCGCAGCAGGCCGGACTGGCCGCCTGGCGCCATATCCGCCCGCTGGTGCAGAACGCCGGCGGCGTGTTCGGCGCGGGCGCGCTGTGGACGTTCATGCCCTGCGGCCTGCTTTATTCGGCCCTGCTCGTGGCCGCCTTGAGCGGCGGCCCGCTGGAGGGGGCGCTGTCGATGGCGCTGTTTGCGGCGGGTAGCAGTCTGGGGCTGATTGCCGGGCCCGGGGTGCTGGCTCGTATTCGCGAGGCGGGCAACCGTTTCCGTCAGGACTGGGGCACACGCGTGGCCGGTGGACTGCTAACGGCTACGGCGCTCTTCGCGCTCTGGATGGACTTGGGCGAACGTGTCGCGCTTTGGTGTGCGTGAGTGTTTCCGGCCACTGATTTTTCGGTGACGTTTCAACGCACGGGGCGCGCGGCTTTCTTTGGCTTTGACGTTGCACCGCACGGGGCACGCGGGGCAGGCCCGCCGCGCTGCAACGTCAAAGAGGCCAGACCCCGAGATACGCCAAGCCTCGCGCGAGCCCGTTAACGCACCGCAGCGCGCTGGATCAACTCGATCTTGTAGCCGTCTGGGTCAGTGACAAACGCAATCACCGTGCTGCCGCCCTGCACCGGGCCGGGTTCGCGCGTGATCTTGCCGCCAGCAGCGCGGATCTTTTCGCAAGTGGCATAGGCATCGTCCACGCCCAGGGCGATATGGCCGTAAGCCGTGCCCAGTTCGTACTGGCTGACCCCGTGGTTGTAGGTCAGCTCGATCTCGGCGTGGTCGGGGTTGCTGCCGTAGCCCACAAAGGCCAGCGAATACTTTTGCTCAGGCCGCTCGGTGGTGCGAAGCAGCTTCATGCCCAGCACGCGTGTGTAGAAATCAATGGCGCGTTGCAGGTCGCCAACGCGCAGCATGGTGTGAAGGAGTCTCATCCGCGGATTATCCCGCCAGTCGCTCAACCCACAGGCAGGGTGGGGTGCGGCCAAGCGGGTGCCGCCACCGGCGCGCCCCGCCCCTGGGCCAAGGCCTGTTCATATGCAGGCAGTACCTGCGCCGGATCGTTGCCGAGTGCCCGCACCAGGCAGATCCCGTCAGCGCCCGCCCTGGCTGCCTGGCGCGCCTGCTCGGGCGCGAGGATGCCCCCGATCGCCACCACCGGCGCCCCGGCGTGGCGGCACCACCAGCCCAGGTTGTCCAGGCCCTGCGGTACCCAGGGCATGTCCTTGGTGGTTGTGGGCCAGACCGGCCCGCAGGCGATGTAGCGCGGTGACAGCGCGCGTGCGCGGCACAACTCCCACACGCTGTGCGAGCTGATGCCCAAGGCCACGCCACTGGCCAGGAGCCCTTGCCGCCCCGCATCACCCAGCGCCATCAGGTCCTCTTGCCCCAGGTGCACCGCGTCGGCGCCGAGTTCGGCGGCCAAGGCCCAGTGGTCATTGATGAAGCACTGGGCGCCCACTGCACGTGATGCGGTGATGCCGCTGGCCAGCGCCTCGCGCAGGCTCGCCTGCCAGGCCGCGTCGGGCTGCGCCGGTCGCTTGATGCGAAGCTGCACGGTCCGCACCCCGGCCGCGAGGGCCTGCCGCAGGCGTTGTAGGTCGTCGGTGATGGCGTACAGGTCCAGGCGCTGCGCGGTGTGGGTCCTGGCCGGAGCGAACACCGGCGCCTCGCCCCACGACAGGCGCGGCAACTCGCCCCCCACGCGCAGGAAGGCCAGCAGCACGGCATCGGCGCCCACGAAGCCCTGAGCCAGGGCCTCTTGCACGTGGGCCGCGAGGGCCGTGAGGTCGTGAGTAGCCATCGCCGCTGTCCCCTGGATCCAGCCTCGCGCATGGTGGCTGTCCAGCCAGTGCAGGATCCCACCATCGCCCGTATGCGCGTTGACCACACAGACGACTGCACCGGACTGCGCGCGTTGCAGCGCGGCCCAGGCGGGTATGGTTTCGAGCGGCAGGCCGGTGGGTGGCACCGGCAGCAGCAGGTGCGACTCACGTGGCGGTGGCAGCGAGGGCAGGGGAGCAGGCATGAGGGCAGTCCGTTTTCAAGACGCGGGAACAGGGGGAAGACGAGCTTGCGGGGGAGGGCCTAGCGCATCACCAAGCCGCCATCGACAAACAGCACCTGTCCGGTGATGAAGGCGCTGTGCGCACTGGCTAGGAACAGCACCGGTCCCGCGACATCCTCGGGTCGCGCCAGGCGCCGCAGCGGCGTGGCGGCCGCGATGCGCTCGCGAAAACCCGCGCGGGTGCTGGCGCTGGCTTGCGTGGGGTAGACCAGGCCGGGCGCCACGCAATTGACCCGCACGCCTTGCGGCCCGAGTTCAGCGGCGAGGTTGCGGCTGAAGCCCACGAGCGCCGACTTGGCGGTGGCGTAGTCGTGGTACGGCACCACCGGATGTTCGACCAGGTTGCTCGCGATGTTCACGATGGCGCCGCGCGCATGCCGTGTCAGGTGGGGCAGGGCGGCGCGGCACACATGGTGAGCGGCGCCCACCGCCCCCTCGAACTGCGTGCGGTAGGCGTCCCAGCCCGCCTCGCCGAAGGCCAGGCGCTGTTCCGGGTCGAAGGCATAGGGCGCGAAGGCGTTGTTCACCACCACGTCCAGCCGCCCGAACTCGGCGACCACAGTGTCCACCAGGCGCGCGGCGGCGGCGGGGTCACTCACGTCCGCCTGCATCGCCAGCGCGTCGCCTCCGGCCTCGCGGCAGTCCCGAGCCACCGCATCGGCCGAGGCCGCGTCGCGCAAGTAGTTGACGGCCACCGCCGCCCCCTGCGCCGCGAAGGCCCGCGCGATCGCCGCGCCGATACCCCGCCCCGATCCCGTCACCAGCACCACCTGCCCTTGGAAATCCATGGTCATTTCCCCGGCAGCAGGTCGCTGGCCACGACATCGGCCATGCGGATCGGACGCTCGATCAATCCGAGCTTGCGGTAGGCATCTGCCGCCGCTTGCAGCGAAGGCAGATCCATCGCGCCCAGGCCCAGGCGCTGGGTCAGCGGCGAGACGGTGGCAGCATTGCGCAGGCGGATGACGTCCAGGTTCAGAGCCGGGTCGCTGCCGTCGATGGCACGTTTGACGGCCAGGCGTGCGGCCTCTTCGGGGCTGGCGATCATCCAGGCGGACGCGTCGCGGTAGGCGCGCAGGAAGCGACGCAGCACGTCCTTCTTGCCCTGGTACACCTCCTCGCGCACCACATACAGGTCGCTCGAGACATTGAGCCAGCGGCCCACCTCCATCACGTTCACCTCGGGCAGGCCGCGGCGCCGCCCCACCAGAAGGCCCGTGTCGGTGGCGGCGGTGGCGTCCACCTGGCCCTGCATCAGCGGCGCGAAATTGAGCAGGCCGGTGACGACGATCGTCACATCGGATTCCGACAGGCCCGCCTGGTGCAGCATGACCAGCAGGTTCTGGCGCGTGCCACTGGCCAGGCTGTACACGCCCACCCGCTTGCCCTTGAGGTCTTGCGGACGGGTGATGCCACTGGACTTCAGGGCCACCACGTTGAACACGTTCTGCGGGTAGATGTCGTAGATCGCGCGCAGTTTCTCGCCCTTGTCCAGCGCGGCGAAGAGGGACCCCGGGTCGGTGAAGGCCACGTCGGCCTGCCCCGAGAGGATGTTGCGGATCGCATCGCCGCCGCCCGCACCCGGCACGTAGCGCAGGTCCAGGCGCTGCGCACGATAGAAGCCCTTGTCCTCGTCCACCAGCAGCGGTGTGACCTCGGTGATGGGTTTGTTCCAGCCGGCCACGGTGAGCGTGTCCAGGCGTGCGGGGGCTTGGGCATAGGCCGGCAGGGCCAGCGCACCGGCGGCGGCCAGCAGGGTACGTCGGGGTATCGGAAGCACGGAGATCCTCTCGGCGTCGTTCATCGGGGGGCGGCAGGCGCGTCCGCCGCGTAGGGTCGCAGCAGCCAGCGTTCCAGCCACAGCGTGAGCTGGTAGGTCACCAGACCCAGCAGCGAAATCAGTGCGAGCACGGCGAACATCAGCGGCGTGTCCATTGAGCCTTGGGTGGCGATCACCAGCGCGCCCAGTCCTTGACTGGCGCCGATGAATTCGCCCACCACCGCGCCCACCAGGCCCAGCATCACCGCCACCCGCAGGCCGGCCAGGATGCCCGGCAGGCCGGTGGGCAGCTTCAGGCGCCACAGCGTTTGCATACGGCTGGCGCCCAACATGCGAAACAGCTCCAGCCGCTGCGACTCGACGCGCTGCAGGCTGGTCAGTGTGGTTTCCAGCAAAGGAAAGAAGCACACCAGCGCGGTGATGACGACGGTGGACGTCATGCCAAATCCGAACCAGAGGATGAAGAGCGGCATCAGCGCCAGCTTGGGTACCACTTGGCTCACCACCACATAGGGCATGAACAACGTGCGCACCCAGACGGATTCCGCCATGGCCACCCCGAGCGCGAAGCCCAGGCTGCATCCGAGCGCGATGCCCAGAACCAGTTTCAGCGCGGTGGCCTGCAGGTGGGGCAGCAGGTAGCCGCTGGTCAGGCCCTGTGCCAACGATTGCGCGATACGCGTGGGCGCGGGCAGTACCAGCGCCGAGAGCCCCAAGTGGCGGGCGGCCCACTCCCAGATGCCCAGGAGGGCTAGCAGCAGGAGTGCGGCTGCGAGGCGCCGGGCGAGCGTCATGCCGCCACGCCTTGCACGCTGTCATGCGTTTGCAGGGCCTCGCGCACCCGCGCGCCCAGCGCCGCGAACTCAGGTCGACCGCGCAGTGCGGCGTCACGCGGGCGCGGCAGGGCGATCTCCACTTCTTGGACGATGCGTCCGCCGTCCATCACGCTCACGCGGTCGGCCAGAAACACGGCCTCGGCGATGTCGTGGGTCACGAACAGCACAGTGGTGCCATGCTGCGCACACAGGGCCAGCAGGTCTTGTTGCAGGGTCTCGCGGGTCAAAGCGTCCAGGGCAGCGAAGGGCTCGTCCAGCAGCAGCAGCGAGGGCCGTTGCATGAGGGCCCGCGCCAGCGCGACCCGGCTTTGCTGACCGCCCGAGAGCTGGCCAGGGCGCCGCTGCGCGAGACCGGCCAGCCCGAGTTGGGCCAGGAGCTGCAGGGCCCATTCGCGCTCGGGTGTCGAGGGGCGGCGATGCAGCGAGACAGGCAGCAGCACGTTGTCCAAGGCGGGCAGCCACTCCAGCAGCGTGGGCTGCTGGAACATGAAGCCGATGTCCTCGCGCGCGGTACTGGCGTCGCGTCCGCGCACCATCACCTGTCCGGTCTGCGGTGCCAGCAGGCCGGCCGCCACTTTGAGCAGGGTGGTCTTGCCGCAGCCGCTGCGGCCGACGATGCCATGCACCTCGCCCGGGGCCAGCGCCAGGTCGATGCCTGCCAGCGTGCGCGGCGACCCGGCGAAGCCGAAGTCCACGCCGCGCAGCGCGAGAAAGCCCGAGGTATGACCTACGCTCAAGGACCGTCCTCCTGTGCGTAGGGTGCGAGCCGGTCGGCGGCGCGTTCGGCCGAGGCCTCGATCTCGGCGATACGCACCAGATCGCGCAGATTGAAGCCGCCGTCATGGTGCCAGCCCGCCTCGGGCGCGGTCATGCTGCCCAGAGCGCAGACGCGGGTGATACCCGCGTGCATCAGCCGCAAGGACAGCGGATACAGCCGCTCGGGCTCCACCGCCACGCCGGCGGTCTGCAGGTAGGCCGCGTGTGGGGCGAGCGCGTCGGCGGCCGCTTCCAGTGCGTCCACCGCGACGACCTGCACACAACGCCAGCCGGCGGTAGGGGCCAGGGGCAATGCGCGTTCAGTGAAGGCCACGGCCCAGGGGGAGCTGTCGTCGCCCAGTAAGGTTTGGGTGTCGGCGCCCCATTCGACCGATTGCCGCCACTGCGCCACGGCCGCCGCATCGGCCAGCCCCAGCGCGGGTCGCGGGTGGCGCTGGGCCAGCGCCGCGAGCTCGCCTGCGAGGTGCTGCGCGAAAGCGCGTGGGTCCAGGCGCGCGCCGCGCTCGACATACACCACATGCGGCGAATAGCAGCCTTGCTGCTCGTAGCGCGTGACGTCCTGGGCCAGCAGCCGCGCCATGGCCGGTCCGCGCTGGCGGTCCAGCGCCGCGCGGCCCACCAGGGCGACACCCAGTTTGTGGCCATAGGCCAGGAAGCGCGCGGTCGATGGCACCTGGGTGCGGATCTCCTGAACCGCGTCCTGGCCTCCGTAGGCCAGCACCGTGTCGGCCTGCGCATGCAGCGTGGCGGCGGGCTCGGCCTGGCCGCCCTTCCACCAGACGATGGCGTAGCAATCGCCCAGGGCCGGGTCCACCTGCGACAGGGCCCGTGCGAACAAGGTGGCGAACACCGGCTCGGCGCTGGGCAGCTTGCCGATGTTGCCGGCCTTGACCAGCAGGCCGCAGGCGAGGCTCCACAGCGGCAGCCCGGGCACGTTGCCCGCCCAGTGGTGCACCAGCAGCTCGGGTCCGAAGGCGCGCACCATGCCACCCTTGGCCGCAGGCTGGAACTCGTCCAGCACCTTGGGGTTGGCGAAATCCTCGCTCACGAAGCGATGCAGCTGCGGCGCGCGAAACGCCTGCAGGTAGCGGGTCAGGCCTAGGCTCACCATCTCGGCGTCGTAGCCGGTCACGCGGGGTAGCAGCGCGTCGGCCTCCTGACGCAAGGGATCGCGGGTGTCCAGGAGCCGGGCCACCGCTCGGTCTATGCGTTCGATGATGGCCGACACCGGCAGGGTCTGCAGCACCTCGCGGGCCGATTGCCGCACCCGGTGGGCGAGGGCATCGGCTTGCGCCGGGGTGAGGACGGGCACTGCGATCTGCAGCAGCTGGCCCGCCACGCCCTCGAAGGGCAGCGTGTGCCAGGCGACTTCGTCGTCCGCCAGGCCCGGCAGGTGTCCTGCCTTCCAGAGGGTCGGTGCTACGTTCATGCCGCTCCCGCACCCAGAAATTCCGCCACTGCGAGCGAGCAGCCGCGTGCTTGTGTGCCCTGCGCCCGCCCCAGCAGCAGGAAGCCGCCCTCGACTGCGACACCCACGTCCTCGGTCAGGATGGTGGTGGTCGAATTGAAGCTGGCCAGGTCGCAGTGCACCAGCACGCCGGGTTCGCCCGGTGGCATCTCGCGGCCCGTCATCGGATCGATCACGCGGCTTCGGATCCAGTGCGGTCCGCGCTTGATGGCGGGCGTGACCGCGTTGCCGTCGTCGTAGAACTGGCTGCTCAACTCGGTCATGCCGTACATGTTGATGCACTGGGTGCGTGGCACGCCCAGGCGCGCGGACAGCTCGGTGTAGAAGTCTTCGGGTGCGAGCTCGCGCGATTGGCGCTTGTAGCCGCCGGTGTCCAGGAGGCGACTGCCAGCGGGCAGGCGCACGCGCTCGCCGTCTTGCGCCATCGCGTCCAGCAGATGCACAAAGCCGTAGCTCGCCCCCAGCACCGCCAGGGGCTGGCCGCTGCGCTCGGCCTCATGCAGGCGGGCGCGCAGTCGGGGCAGGTCCATGCCGCCCGTCGAGAGATACCAATCGCTGTCCGTCGTGCCGAACGTGTGTACCGCCTGAGCCAGGTAACGCGCGAGTGAAGAATTTTTCAGCTCGGTATCGGGGGGGAACAGGATGGCCATGGGCAGGCGCAGCCCACCGCGCATGAAGTGCGCTGCGAAATTGCGCCGCATCGACAGGTCCCATACCGCGATCGTCGGGTGGTGGTGGCAGCCGCGTACCTCGGCGCGCGTTGTGCCGCTGGTCATGAAGACACGCTCGCACGCCTGAACTGGCTCGCAGCTCAGGGTGGTGTCCTTGAAGGCGTTGATCGGCACTGCAGGAATGTCTCGCCAGGACTGCACCCGACGCGGCGTCAGGCCCCGGCGCTGGCAAAAGCGTCGCAGGGGTTCGTTGTGTTCGTACTGGTGGGCGAAGAGCCGCCGCGCCATCGCATCGAAAGCCGCGTCGTCGCAGCCCTCCTGCGCGAGGAAGGCCAGCAACTCGGGCACCAGGGCCCGTGTCGCCTCAGAAAGCCCCTCGAGTGACCCATCGTTCATCACAGTGGAAACGTCTGCATCGCCTGCGGCTGCCAGGCATGGTTCAAGGGGCCACTACCGCCGCCGGTGCGCACGGGCGCGCCGGCCGCGAGCGCACCGCGCACGTAGTCGCGTGCAGCGCGCACGGCGTCTTCCAGCGATGCGCCGCGCGCCAGGTGCGCGGCGATCGCGCTGGACAGCGTGCAGCCCGTGCCATGCGTGTTGGCGCTCGGAATGCGCGGACCACGCAGCCACAGGGGGTGGGCATCTTGCGCCAGCAGCAGGTCGCTCACGGTGTCGCCGGCCAGGTGTCCGCCTTTGAGCAGCACCGCCCGTGCACCGCGTGCCAGCAGCTCGCGGGCTGCGGCGTGCATGTCGTCTTCGGTGGCCAGGGGTCGCCCGACCAGCAGCGCCGCCTCGTCCAGGTTGGGGGTGACCAGTGCCGCGCGCGGAAACATTTGCGTCACCAGCACCTCGATGGCCTCGCGATCGATCAGCGTGGCGCCGCTGGTGGCCACCATCACCGGGTCCAGCACCACGCGCTGCAGGCGGTGGCGGTCGATGGCCGCGGCCACCGCCTGCACCGTGGCTGCCGAGTGCAGCATGCCAATCTTGACGGCGTCGACGCCGATGTCCTCGACGACGGCGTCGATCTGCGCATGCAGCATGTCCAGGGGTACGGCGTGGATGGCGCGCACCCCCTGGGTGTTCTGGGCGGTCAGCGCGGTGAGGGCAGTCATGCCAAAGCAGCCCAGCGCGGCGAAGGTCTTGAGGTCGGCCTGGATACCGGCGCCGCCGCCGCTGTCCGATCCGGCGATCGACAGCACGCGCGCATAGCGCAGCGTCCGCGCCATCAGCGCGGCGCCCGTGGGGGCCACAGAGGGGGACGATGTCACAGCAACTCCTTCACAAGCCATATCTGCACTGCTCCGAAGGAGGGACCCGCGAGGCGGCCGCGTACGCGGTCGGGCGGAGGGCTCTTCTTACGCCGGCATGAACCGGATCAAGTTCGCGGGTCTGCATCTCAGCACGCTAGGCGTGCACCCCGGAGCGAGGACGATTGTCGCACGCGCTGCCAGGCTGCGGGCCCTGGGCCTAGAATCGACCCTGCTCCGGGGTGCGGACGGCGTCAAGCCGGTCGCTGAGATGGCCAGACCAAACCCGTGAACTTGAACCGGTTCGCACCGGCGGAAGGAGAGCCGACACCCCGTCCCATCCTTCCCCGGCGCTGCCAACGTGACATGCAAGGGCAACGCACCAGGACGACTCCGCAGGATGGACAGCACTTCTCTCCCGAACAGACCCACGCCCGCACGCGGTGGCGCGCGCCTGCGCATCGCCATCGCGGGAGCGGGCTTGCTCGGGCGCTTGCTGGCCTTGCAGCTGGCCCGGGCCGGTCATGACGTGGAGGTCTTCGACCCTGCCGCGGATTCGGCTGCACGCGGGGCTGCGGGTTGGACGGCGGCGGGTATGTTGTCGCCGGTGGCCGAACTGGAATCGGCTGACGACCAGGTGTTCGCCATGGGCCTGCGCTCGCTTGTCTTGTGGCCGCAGGTCTTGGCGGGTCTGCCTCAGCCGGTGGACTTGAACCAGCGAGGGTCGCTGCTGCTGGCGCATCGCGGCGACGAGGGCGCTGCCAGCCGCGTGGTCGATTTGGTCCGAGGCAAGGCGCCTGCAGAACACGCGCCGCAGGCCCTCGCGGCTTCGGATCTGGCCGACCTCGAACCGGACTTGCGCGGTGCGCCCCATGCGTGGCTCTTGCCGCACGAAGGTCAGATCGACACGGTGCAAGCCATGGCGGCCTTGGCTGCAGGCGCGCTGGCGGCGGGGGCCCAGTTTCATTGGGGCCAGGCGGTCGATTCGGTGGCCGCGCGCAGCGTGCAGTCTGGTGGTCGTCGCATCGATGTGGATTGGGTGTTCGATGTACGCGGCACCGGTGCGCGCCCGCAGCTGCCGGTGCGTGGCGTACGCGGTGAGATCCTTCATCTGCATGCACCGGGCGTGCGTCTGTCGCGCCCGATCCGCTTGTTGCATCCGCGGCATCGTGTGTACATCGTGCCGCGCGCGGGTGATCGTGTGCTGGTGGGCGCCAGCGAGATTGAGAGCGAGGACCTCTCGCCAATCTCGCTGCGTAGCACGGTCGAACTCTTGGCCGCCGCGCACAGCGTCTTGCCGGGCCTGGCCGAGGCGCGCGTGGTGCACACCGAAACCAATCTGCGTCCGGCCTTGCCGGACAACCTGCCGGTGCTGGCCACCGAGCCCGGTCTCACGCAGATCAATGGCCTTTTTCGCCATGGCTGGCTGATCGCGCCGGCGCTGGTGGAGCAGGCCCTGCACGCGCTGGAGACGTCTGCATGATTTCCATCGTTCTCAATGGCCAGTCGCGTGAAGTGCCTGCGGGCAGCAGCTTGGCCGATCTGGTGGCCCAACTGGTCGACACACCGCAGGCCTTGGCCACAGCCGTCAATCAGGAGTTCGTGGCGCGTGATGCGCGCGCTACGCGTATCTTGCAGGCGGGCGACCAGGTCTACACCTTCCAACCCATTACCGGAGGCTGATCCCATGCCCATGCCCCTCGAGATCGGCGGTGCCCGCCTGGACAGCCGCTTCTTCCTCGGCACTGCCGGCTATCCCTCTCCTAAGGTGTTGCAAGACGCGATTGCGGCCTCTGGCACGCAGGTGGTGACGGTGGGCCTCAAACGCCAGCTGGCGGGCGACGGTCAACCCAATGATTTTCTGGCGATGGTGCGCGACACGGGCGCGCGTCTCTTGCCCAATACCGCGGGGTGCCGTACGGCCCAAGAGGCGGTCACGCTGTCGAAGATGGCGCGCGAGCTGTTTGGTACGAACTGGATCAAGCTGGAAGTGGTGGGCGACGAGCACACCTTGCAGCCCGATCCTTTTGAATTGGTGGACGCCGCACGCACGCTGGTGCGTGATGGTTTTGAGGTGTTTCCGTATTGCACGGACGATCTGGTGAGTTGTCAGCGCCTGCTGGATGTGGGCTGCAAGATCCTCATGCCCTGGGGTGCACCGATCGGGTCGGGGCAGGGGCTGCTCAATCCCACGGCGCTGCGTACGCTGCGGGCGCGCTTGCCGGATGTGCCATTGGTGGTGGATGCTGGCATCGGGTCGCCGCGCGATGCGGTGCAGGCGATGGAGTTGGGGTTTGACGCCATCTTGCTCAATAGCGCAGTGGCCCAGGCGCGCGATCCGGTGACGATGGCGCGCGCCTTCCGACTTGCCGTGGAATCGGGGCGTCTGGCCTGGGAGGCTGGGATCATGGCGCGCCAAGATATGGCCGTGCCGACAACGCCCGTGACGGGGCGGCCGTTTGTGCTCTGATTTTTTGCGTTTGCGTTTGCGTTTGCGTTTGCGTTTGCGTTGGCTTTGACGTTGCACCGCACGGGGCGCACGGGGCGGGCCCGGGGGCTTCAAGTGCGGGGGCCCTTCG
>CANHSE010000043.1 GCA_947463025.1 Comamonadaceae bacterium | reverse complement strand
GGGCTTTTCCTTGGCGATGATCTTTTCGACCGTCTGCCAGGTGATGGGTTCGATGTAGGTGACGTCGGCGGTGGCCGGGTCGGTCATGATCGTCGCAGGGTTGCTGTTGATCAAGATGACCTTGTAGCCTTCTTCGCGCAAGGCCTTGCAGGCCTGTACGCCGGAGTAATCGAACTCGCAGGCCTGGCCGATGATGATCGGGCCGGCGCCGATGATGAGGATGCTTTTGAGGTCTTGACGCTTGGGCATGTTATTTCCTGGCTGCGTCCATCAGGCCGGTGAACCGGTCGAACAGGTAGCCGATGTCGTGCGGGCCCGGCGAGGCTTCCGGGTGACCCTGAAAGCAGAAGGCCGGCTTGTCGGTGCGGGCCAGGCCCTGCAGCGTGCCGTCAAAGAGGCTCACGTGCGTGGCGCGCAGATGGGCGGGCAGCGATTTTTCGTCCACCGCAAAGCCATGGTTCTGGCTGGTGATCGAGACGCGGCCAGTGTCCAGGTCTTTGACCGGGTGGTTGGCGCCGTGGTGGCCGAACTTCATCTTAAAGGTCTGGGCACCCGAGGCCAGCGCCAGGATCTGGTGGCCCAGGCAGATGCCGAAGGTGGGATAGCCGGCTTCGATCAGCTCGCGGGTGGCGGCAATGGCGTAGTCGCAAGGCTCGGGGTCGCCCGGGCCGTTGGAGAGGAACACGCCATCGGGTTGGAGCTTTTTCACGTCGGCGGCGCTGGTCTTGGCCGGCACCACGGTGACTTTGCAACCGCGCTCGGCCAGCATGCGCAAGATGTTTTTCTTGACGCCGAAGTCGTAGGCCACCACGTGGTAGCGCGGGCTCTCGAGCTTGCCGTAGCCGGTGCCCAGTTGCCATTCGGTTTCGGTCCACTCGGCGCGGGCGCTGGCCGAGACCACCTGGGCCAGGTCCAGCCCGGTCATGGCGGGCGCGGCTTTCGCCTGGGCGATGGCCTGGTCTTGCAGGGCCTGGGTCACGGCCTGACCGGGGGCCAGAGCCAGGATGCAGCCGTTTTGTGCGCCCTTGGTGCGCAGAAGGCGCGTGAGCTGGCGGGTGTCGATGTCGGCGATGCCGACCGTGCCCTCGCGCGCGAGGTAGTCCGACAGCGTGATCGTGCTGCGGAAGTTGGACGCGATCAGAGGCAGGTCGCGGATGATGAGGCCCGCGGCATGGACCTTGCCGGCTTCGATATCTTCCTGGTTGATGCCGTAGTTGCCGATGTGCGGATACGTCAGGGTGACGATCTGCCGGCAGTAGCTCGGGTCGGTGAGGATTTCTTGGTAACCGGTGAGGGACGTGTTGAACACGACTTCGCCGGTGGTGGAGCCGGGGGCTCCGATCGAAGTGCCGATAAAGACCGTGCCGTCTGCGAGCGCCAGGAGGGCGAGAGGCCTGCGAGCCTGTTGAGACAAAAGCACTGGGTTCTCCGGATGGTGACGGGTACGCCCAAACGCTGACCGAAATCACTCTCGGTATTGCTTTTGTTCAGGAAAGGGGGCTGCGGTTGGCGCTAGGCGTACGGGTTGGCGGGAAAGCCCTTGATTATAGCCTCGGCTGAGTGCGTCCTTCTTGCGAGTTCAAACGCCCTGCGCGCCCGCAGCGCTCGCGTGCAGGCAGATCGCCGCCGCCGTGGCCACGTTCAAGGACTCTTCCCCACCGGGCTGCGCGATGCGTACCGCCAGGGCCGATCGGGCCGCCACCTCGGGGCCCACGCCCTGCCCTTCATGGCCCAGGGCCCAGGCGCAGGGCCAGGGCAGCTTCGCGCGATGCAGGAGCTGGCCGCCGTGACTGCTGGTGGTGATCACCGGCACGGCCAGTTGCTCCAGCAGATCGGGCTGCGCAGACTCGATCAGGCGCAGACCGAAATGCGCGCCCATGCCAGCACGCAGCACCTTGGGAGACCACAGTGCGGCGGTACCCTGCATCGCCACCACCTGGGTGAAGCCAAAGGCCGACGCACAACGCAGGATGGCGCCCACATTGCCCGCGTCCTGCAACCGGTCCAGGATGACGGTGGGGGCGGCCGGATCCAGCGCGGGGGCTGCGGGCCACTCGATCATGAAGCCCACGCGCGCCGGCGAGGGCAGGCCACTGAGGCCATCGAACAAGGCATCGGCGATCACCAGATGATCGGGCGCAGCCCTCACCCACTCGGCCGGGGCCTGCGGCCACAAGCTTTGTGCGAACACCGCCACCTGAGGCCGCCCGCCGCGCGCCAGCAAGGCCTGACACAGGTGCTCGCCCTCCAGCCACACCTGGCCGGCACGCCGGTACTCGCTGGGATCCTGGGCCAGCTTGCGCAGGCGCTTGAGCCAGGCGTTGTCACGCGAGGAGATGACAGTCGGCCCGGTCGCGGTCATACGTCGACTTTCGCAGCCTGAGCCACCAGGGCCGCGGCCACAGGCGCGAAACTGCGTCGGTGCTGCGGGCAAGCGCCGTGATCGCGCAGGGCCTGCAGGTGTTCGGGTGTGCCATAGCCCTTGTGGCCGGCAAATCCGTACTGGGGGAAGGCCTCGTGCAACTGCGTGCACAGTCGATCGCGGTGCACCTTGGCCAGGATGGACGCCGCGCTGATCGCGGCTACGCGGGCGTCGCCACCCACGATCGCTTCCGACAAGACGCTCAGCGTGGGCAAACGGTTGCCATCGACCAGCACCTTCACGGGTTTGAGGCGCAGGCCCTCCACCGCGCGCTGCATGGCCAGCATCGTGGCTTGCAGGATGTTCAGGCGGTCGATTTCCTCGACGCTGGCCTGCGCGATCGAGCAGCACAGGGCCTTGGCGCGGATCTCGTCGAACAGGCGTTCGCGCCGCAGCGCGGTCAGGGCCTTGGAATCGGCCAGACCGGCAATGGGTTGGGTGTCGTCCAGGATCACCGCGGCGGCCACCACCGGGCCGGCCAGCGGGCCACGCCCAGCCTCGTCGACGCCAGCGATCAGACCCGTCGGGTCCCAGGCGAGGCGGGTCTGCACGCCCGGCAGGCGTCGGCGCGCGCGGTCAGGCTTGGAGGACTTGGGCGATCGCATCGGTGGCGAGGGTGGGGGTATCACGGCGCAGGTCGGTGTGCAACTGCGCGAATCGTTGCTGGACGGCCGCCATTTTCGCAGGGGCCTCGAGCCAATCGAGTACGGCGCGCGCCAGGCGCTCGGGTGTGGCCTCGCTCTGAAGCAGCTCGGGCACCGCCATGTCTTGCAGCAGGATATTGGGCAGGCCCACCCAGGGCTGCAGGGCCTGACGCTTCATGATCTGCCAGCTAATCGCGTTCATCCGATAGGCAATCACCATCGGCCGCTTGAACAGCGCCGCCTCCAGGGTGGCCGTACCGCTGGCGATCAGGGTGAGGTCGCAGGCGGCCAGGGCCCGGTGCGACTGGCCCGCAAGAATCTGCAAGCCCCCGACTGCTCCTACCCCCAGACCGACACGCGCAGCAGCGGATTCGATGTCGGCACGCAAGGCCGGCAAGGCCGGGACGATCACTTTCAACCCGGGCCTCGCCCGTTGCACGCGCAGGGCCGCCGCGAAGAACACGTCGGCCAGATACCGGATCTCGGAGGTCCGACTGCCAGGCAAGACTGCCAGCACCTCATCGCCCTCGTCCAGCCCCAAAACGCGCCGGGCCGCAGCGCGATCGGCCTGCGCGGGGATCACATCGGCCAGGGGATGGCCCACATAGGTGGCCGCGATACCGTGCTGCGCCAGCAAGGCGGGCTCGAAGGGGAACAGGCACAGAACATGGTCGACGCTGCGACGGATCTTGTCGATGCGCCCAGCCCGCCAGGCCCAGATCGAGGGGCATACGAAATGCACGGTGCGTATGCCACGCGCCTTCAGGTCGGCCTCGAGGTCGAGGTTGAAGTCGGGCGCGTCCACGCCCACAAACAGCGGCGGTCGATCGGCCAGCAGACGATCGCGCAATTGACGGCGGATACCCACGATCTCGCGGTAGTGGCGCAGCACCTCGACGTAGCCGCGCACCGCCAGCTTGTCATGCGGCCACAGCGCCTCAAAGCCCTGGGCTGCCATCTGCGGACCGCCGATGCCATAGGCCTGCAAGTCGGGCCAGCGGCGCTTGAGGCCGGTGAGCATCAGGCCGGCCAGGAGGTCGCCAGACACCTCGCCGGCGACCATGCCGACCCGCAAGCCCGTCATCGCACGATGCCGCGCTGGGGCGATACGCCGCCGAGGAAAGACAGCATCATGTCCACATCGGGGCGGGCCTCGGGGGTGGCGTCGGCCAAGCGTGCCACTTGGGTCTGGGCGTGCTCGAGGGTCAGGTCATCACGGTACAGGGCCTTGTGCATGGCCTTGACGGCGGCAATGCGCTCGGGCGAAAAACCGCGCCGGCGCAAGCCCTCGAAATTCATGGAGCGCGCCTTGGCCGGCTGGCCCTGGCTCATGACGAAAGGCGGTTGATCGGCAAAGAGCAGCGAGCACATCGCGGTCATGCCATGGGCGCCGATGCGCACAAACTGATGGACGACGGTAAAGCCTCCCAGGATCACCCAGTCACCCACCTCGACATGGCCAGCCAGCTGCGCGTTGTTGGCAAAGATGGTGTGGTTGCCGACGATGCAATCGTGGGCGATGTGCACGTAGGCCATGAGCCAGTTGTCATGGCCGATGCGGGTCACACCGCCGCCGCCGGGTGAGCCGATGTTGAAGGTGGTGAATTCGCGGATGGTGTTTCGATCGCCGATCACCAGCTCGCAGGGCTCGCCTGCGTATTTCTTGTCCTGCGGGATCGCGCCCAAGGAGGCAAATTGAAAGATGCGGTTGTCACAGCCAATGGTGGTGTGGCCTTCGATCACGCAATGCGGACCGACAGTGGTACCGGCCCCGATGCGCACATGCGAGCCGATCACGGTGTAAGGCCCGACCGAAACCGAAGGATCGATCTGCGCGCCCGGCGCAATGACGGCGGTGGGATGAATCAGGTCGCTCACAGCCCGATCACTCGATGCGGCGCATGGTGCACATGAGTTCGGCCTCGCACGCCACTTCATCGCCCACGCGGGTCACGCCCTTGAATTTGAAGATGCCGGCCTTGGATCGCTCCAGGGTCACATCCAGAGTGAGCTGGTCGCCCGGCTCCACCGGCCGCTTGAAGCGCGCGCCGTCGATGCCGGCAAAGTAGTAGACCGTCTTGTCGTCGGGCGTGACGCCCTGCGTGTCAAAGGACAGCAGCGCAGCAGCCTGCGCCATGGCCTCGAGAATCAAGACCCCCGGCATCACCGGGCGGTGCGGAAAGTGGCCGGTGAAAAACGGCTCGTTCATCGTCACGTTCTTCAGGGCCACGATGCGCTTGCCGCTCTCGATGGACAGCACCCGGTCCACGAGCAGGAAGGGATAGCGGTGCGGGAGTTGCTTGAGGATCTGGTGGATATCCATCATGGCTTGTTCTTTTCGAGGGCTTTGATGCGATCGCGCAGGGAGTGAAGCTGGCGCAGCGTGGCGGCGTTCTTTTCCCAGGCGGCATTGTCGTCGATGGGAAAGACGCCGGTGTACACGCCGGGCTTGTGGATAGATCGACTCACCAGGGACATGGCTGACACGTGCACATGATCGGCGATCGTCAGATGGCCGACGATGCCCGACTTGCCGCCGATGGTGCAGTGCGCGCCGATGCGGGCGCTGCCCGCGATGGCCACGCAGCCTGCGATGGCCGTGTGGGCGCCGATGTGGACGTTGTGACCGACCTGGATCAGGTTGTCGAGTTTGACGCCGTCCTCGATCACGGTATCGGCCAATGCGCCGCGATCGATGCAGGTGTTGGCACCGATCTCGACATCGTCGCCGATGCGTACCGCGCCCAGTTGCTCGATCTTTTCCCAGGTGCCCTGATGCGGGGCGAAGCCGAAGCCGTCGGCGCCGATTACCACACCCGAATGGACGATGCCGCGCGCGCCGATGGCGCAGCCCTCGTGCACGGTGACGCGGGGCTTGAGTTGGGTCTCAGGGCCGATGCGCACGCCGCGCTCGATCACACACAGGGCGCCGATGCGGGCGGTGGGATCGATCTGGGCGTCGGGATCGATGACGGCACTGGGATGAATGCGGGGTCCGACCGGCGGCGCCAGCCGCGTCTTCCACCAGCGGGTGAGGCGGGCGAAGTACAGGTAAGGGTCGTCGGTCTCGATGGCGGCGCCACGCGCCAGGGCGACCTCGAGCTGGGCTGGCGCCACAATGACACAGGCCGCCCGGGAGGCGGCCAGCTGCGATTGGTAACGGGGGTTGCTCAGAAAACTGAGCTCGGACTCGGAGGCAGTTTCCAGGGGCGCCAGGCCCGTCAAAGGGAAGTTGGGGTCGCCATGGAGGCGCCCCCCCAGGGCCCGCACGATGTCGCCCAGCGAGAGCGCCACCTCACCTGCTCGCGTTGAGCGCCCTGATCACCTTGTCGGTGATGTCGTGCTTGGGGTTGATATAGACGGCCTCCTGGATCACGAGGTCGTATTTTTCCTGTTCGGCCACCTGGCGGATCACGCGGTTGGCGCGGTCCAGCACCTGCTGCAGTTCTTCGTTCTTGCGGGCGTTGAGGTCTTCTTGGAACTCACGGCGCTTGCGCTGGAAATCGCGGTCCTGGTCGACCAGGGATTTCTGGCGCGCAGCGCGCTGACTCTCGGACAAGGTGGGCGCATCACGCTCAAAGCGCTCGGAGGCGGTCTTGAGCGCGTTACCCATGTCATTGAGCTCTTTTTCGCGACGGGAAAAGTCCTGTTCGAGTTTGGCCTGAGCCGCCTTGGCTGGGTTGGCGTCGCGCAGGATACGTTCGGTGCTGACAAAGCCGATGCGAAACTCCTGGGCCAGGGCCGGCGCGGACATCACCAGCGAAACCAGGAGGCACGCTGCCCAATGATGGCGAATGGTCTTCATTAGAACGATGTTCCGATCTGGAATTGGATTCTCTGGATTCTATCCGTGGGCAGCTTCCGGATGGGGTTGGCAAAACCCAGGCGCAGGGGGCCCATCGGAGATACCCAGGACAGGCCCACCCCGACCGAAGCACGCAGGTCGCCGAAATCGACACCCTGGCTTTCGGCGAACACGTTACCCACATCGAGGAACCCGTACGCCCGCAGGGTGCGGTCGTTGCCGGCGCCAGGCATGGGGACGATCATCTCGTTGTTCAGGGTAATCCGGTTGGCACCACCGATGGCGGCGCCGTCGGACCCACGGGGGCCCAGGGTACCCTGCTGGAAGCCGCGCACCGAGCCCAGGCCGCCGCCATAGAAGTTCTTGAAGATCGGCAAGTCGCGCCCGCCCAGACCCTTGCCCATTCCAATATCGGAGTTGAAGGCGAATGTGTACTGCTTGGTCAGGGGGAAATACTGCTGGAACTGGTAGGTGCCCCGCACGTACTGGGCATCTCCGCCCGCCCCCCACTCGCCCGAGGCCCGCTGAAGGCGGCCCCGAGTGGGGGCCAGGGCGCTGTCTCGGCTGTCGCGGGCCCAGCCCAGGGTCAGGGGAACCAAAGTGGTGGTCGAGCCATACTGGCTAATGTAGTTGGTGAACGCGAGCGGGAGAAAGTCCCCGCGATTGATCTGGGTGCGTTCGATATTGGCGCCAAAGGTCACGGTGTCGAGTTCGGAAAATGGCACGCCAAAGCGCAGGCCGGCTCCCGTGGTCACGATCTCGTAGCTGCCGCCCTGGCTCTGGTAGGGACGGGTCGTGCGGTGGAACACATCGACCGCGCGAGACACCCCGTCCTGGGTGAAGTACCGGTCGACCGACGACAAAACCAGCGTCCGGTTGAAGCTGCTCGTATTGAGTTCGGCGGCCAGGAACTTGCCAGAGCCGAAGGCGTTCTCCTGACGAATACCAAAACCCAGTCCCAGCTTGTCGGCGCTCGAAAAGCCGGCCGAGAGCGACACGCTACCCGTGGGCCTTTCGACCACGATGATGTTCAGATCGACTTGGTCGGGAGCGCCAGGTATGTTGGCCGTCTCGATGTTGACGTCACGGAAAAAGCCTAGCCGGTCTACGCGATCACGCGAGCGGCGGATGCGGTCGCCGTCGTACCAGCTGGCCTCGAACTGGCGGAATTCGCGGCGGATCACCTCGTCGCGGGTGCGGGTGTTGCCCGAGACATTGATCCGTCGGACATAGGCGCGCCGAGAGGGCTCGGCGACGATCACCAGGGTGACACGGTTGGTGGCGCGGTCGATCTCGGGTCGAGCCTCCACCTGCGCGAAGGCATAGCCGAAATTACCGAAGTACTCCGTAAAGGCCTTGGTGGTCTCGGCCACGAGTTGCCCGTTGTAAGGCTCGCCCGCCCGCAGCGTGATCATGGATTTGAATTCGTCGTCGCGGCCCAGGTAGTTGCCTTCGAGCTTGATGCCACTCACCACGAAACGCTCGCCCTCGGTGATGTTGACCGTAATGGTGAGGTCTTGCTTGTCAGGAGACATCGCGACCTGGGTGCTGTCGATGCTGAATTCCAGATAGCCACGCTGGCTGTAGTAGGAACGCAGCGACTCCAGGTCGGCATTGAGCTTGACGCGCGAGTAACGATTGGACTTGGTGTACCAACTGAAGAAGCCACCCGTGTCCAGATCGAAAAGGCCCCTGAGCGTACTCTGGCTGAACGCCTTGTTGCCGACGATGCGGATGTCGCGGATCTTGGCAGGCTCGCCTTCGGTGACGGTGAAGGTGAGGTTGACGCGGTTTCGCTCAATGGGGGTGATCGTGGTCACCACCTCCGCGCCATACAGGCTGCGCGCGATGTACTGGCGTTTGAGTTCCTGCTCGGCGGAGTCGGCCAGGGCCTGGTCGTAGGGGCGACCTTCGGTCAAGCCGATATCGCGCAGGGCTTTCCTCAGGGTGTCCTTGTCGAATTCGCGGGTGCCCACGAAATTGACGTCGGCAATGGTCGGCCGCTCCTCGACGATCACGACCAGCACGTCGCCGGCCACTTCCAGGCGAACGTCCTTGAACAGACCCAGGGCGAACAGAGCGCGGATGGCGGCGGCGCCCTTGTCTTCGGTGTAGGCATCCCCCACACGCACCGGCAGCGAGGCGAAGACCGTGCCGGGCTCAATGCGCTGCAGGCCTTCGACGCGGATGTCGCGGATGTTGAACGGATCGACCGCCCAGGCATGCAGGGCCAGGGCCAGAGTCGACAGGCTCACCAGGGTCCGTGCGGCAAGGCGCTTGATGTTTTTCTTCATGGATTCAGGGTCAGTCCGCCGCAATTGGGCGGCGGATGGCAAGATTCAACCAAAGAAGCGCGTCAGGTCGTTGAACAGAGCGACGGACATGAGAACAATCAGGACCGCCACACCACCGCGCTGCAGGCGCTCCATCCAGGCGTCGGAGACGCCGCGCCCAGTCAGGCCTTCCCAAAGATAATACATCAGGTGTCCCCCATCGAGGACAGGCAGCGGCAGCAGGTTCAAGACCCCCAGACTCACGCTAATCAGGGCCAAAAACACCAGGTACTGGGTCAGGCCTAAGCTGGCCGACTTGCCCGCGAAATCGGCAATGGTCAAAGGCCCACTGAGGTTCTTCAACGAAGCCTCGCCCATCACCATCCGCCCCATCATGCGCAGGGTCAGCATCGAGGTCTCCCAGGTGCGCCCCAGGCCCACCCACAGCCCCTCGAGCGGCCCGTGCTGCACCTGCACCATCTCGGGGGCCGCGCCCACCAGCGCGCCAATGCGGCCCACGGGCAAGCCCGTGCCAGCGCGGTCGATCAGGACGTCGGGCGTGACGCGCAGCGACAGTTCCCGCCCCTCCCGCAGCACCCGCCAATCCGAGGCCACGCCCTGCGAGCCGGCGATCTGAGCGCGTATCCATTCGCGCAGTTGCTGGCCGTCAACGATGGCCAGGCCGCCCACGGCCAGCACCAGATCGCCCTTGCGCAGTCCGGCACGTTCTGCCGCACCGCCCCCCATGATCTCGCCCAGTACGGGCCGCGTGAGCGGACCGGTCAGGCCGATCTGGCGAATCAGGCTGGCATCGACCTCGCGCGCATCGATGCCGGCCAGCGGCAGCAGCACCTCACGCTGGCGGCCGCCCGGGCCCGAGTCCACCTGCAGGCGCACGTCGCGCCCGTCCAGGGCCCCACGTGTGAGCAGCCAACGCAGATCGTCAAAAGAGTCGAGCGGCTCGAGAGCCTCGCCGTCAAAGGCCGCAGCCCGCACGTGCTCGCCGCCAGACAAGCCGGCGCGCTCGGCCAGCGAGCCCGCCACCGGCGTGGCCAGAACGGCCCGGGGCGCCTCAAAGCCGCTCCAACCCACCAGCGCATAGAGGAATACCGCCAGCAGCAAGTTGGCCAGCGGACCGGCCGCCACGATGGCAGCGCGCTGGCGCAGGGGACGGTTGTTGAAGGCCCATTCGCGTTCGTGCGGCGCGACCTCGCCTTCACGCTCGTCGAGCATGCGCACATAGCCCCCCAGAGGGAAGGCGCTGATCACGAACTCGGTGTCCTGCCCCAGCCGCTGGCGGCGCGGCTTCCAGCGCACCAGCACCTTGCCAAAGCCGATGGAGAAACGCAGCACCTTGACATCGCAGGCCACCGCAACGCGGTAATGGCCGTATTCGTGCACCGCGATCAGCAGACCCAAGGCGACGAGAAAAGCAACAACAGTGAGCATGGGGACGGATCGGAAAAATCAGGTCAGTCGGCTGATGGCCTGCATGGCGGCGGCGCGCGCCTGGGTGTCCAGGGCCAGCAAGTCGACCAAACTCGCGGGACGGGACGGCACCACGGTCTCCAGCGTGGCCAGGTTCAGCGCATGGATCTGGTCAAAGCGGATCCGCCCCGCCAGGAAAGCCTCGACGGCCACTTCGTTGGAAGCGTTCAACACCGCCGTGGTGCCCGAGGGCGCGCGCAGACTGTCCCAAGCCAGTTGCAGGCCGGGAAAGCGTGCGCGGTGACCGCGACTGTCCAGGGATTCAAAGGCCATGTCGGCCAGCGTGGAAAAGTCCAGGGGCTGGGCCCCGGAGGCGACTCGCTCGGGCCAAGCCAGGCCGTAGGCAATGGGGACTCGCATATCCGGTGTGCCCAATTGCGCCACGACCGAGGTGTCGCGGTACTGCACCATCGAGTGAATCACGCTCTGGGGGTGGATCACCACCTGCAGGCGCTCGGGGGGCAGGCCAAAGAGGTAGCGTGCCTCAATGACCTCCAGCGCCTTGTTCATCATGGTGGCCGAGTCCACCGAGATCTTGCGCCCCATCACCCAATTGGGATGGGCGCAAGCCTGATCCGGGATTACATCCCGCAGACGCTCTGGCTCCCAGGTGCGAAACGGCCCGCCCGAGGCGGTGAGAATGATCTTGTCGACGCGCGCGTCCCAGGTGGCGGGGTCTTCGGGCAAGGACTGGAAGATGGCCGAGTGCTCGCTGTCGATCGGCAGCAGCCGCGCCCCGCCCTCGCGCACAGCCTGCAAGAACACATCGCCACCCACCACGAGGGCTTCCTTGTTCGCCAGCAGCAGCCGCTTGCCCGCACGGGCCGCAGCCAGGCAGGAGGCCAGGCCGGCGGCGCCGACGATGGCCGCCATGACCGCATCCACCTGCGGATGCGCGGCGACTTCCTCGAGGGCGCCAGCGCCCTGCAGCACGCGCGTGGGCAGGCCCTCGGCCTGTAGCCGTGAGGCGAGCAAGCGCGCCGCCGCGTCATCGGCCATCACCGCCAGCGTGGGCCGAAAGCGCGCGCACTGCTGCAGCATCAGATCGACCTGACGGGCGGCCGAAAGGGCAAAGACTTCGAAGCGATCGGGGTGGCGCGCGATGACGTCCAGGGTTTGCGTGCCGATGGAGCCAGTCGAGCCGAGGACGGCGATGCGTTGGGTGTTCATCCGAAATGCGTGAGGGAATGCAGCATCATGGCCAGAGGCAGCGTGGGCAGCAAGGCGTCGACCCGATCAAGCACGCCGCCGTGCCCGGGCAGCAGGCGGCTGGAATCCTTGGCGCCGGCACTGCGTTTGACCAGCGACTCGAGCAGATCACCCAGCACGCTCATCGCCGCAAGAAACACCAACCCGATCACCAGCAGCCCCACGCCCCGTTCCGCCAGGAGGGTGTAGAGACTGTGCACCGGGGCCTGCCAGGTGGCGTCCGCCTGGCGCCAGGCCAGGGCCAGCAACAGCACGCCGACCATGCCGCCCCAGACGCCCTCCCAGCTCTTGCCAGGGCTGATGGCGGGCGCGAGCCGGCGCTGCGTGAGCTTCAGGCCGAAGGCGCGGCCCGCGAAATACGCCGCGACATCCGCCACCCACACCAGTACGAAGATGGACAGCAGAAAATTGATGCCGATGACACGGGCCTGCGCCACGGCCAACCAGGCGAGCCAGAGCGCGGCGACGCCACCACACAGGCGCAAGGCCTGCGGCACCTCGGGCCAACCGGCCACGCCCCGATGCAGGATCCAGGCCCCGCCGAGCACCCACAGCGCCGATGCCGCAATCCACAGCAGGGGCAAGGGCTGATCCACCAGACCCCAGGACCATGACAGCAGACACAAGGTCAGGCACGCCGCCATGCAGACCCAGGCGCCCGCTTGCGACAAGCCATTGAGCCGCCCCCATTCCCACGCCCCGGCCGCCAGCATCACCAGCACCACGCAGGCAAAGGGCATCGGCGAAGGCCAAAACAGGGCCGGGAGCAGGATGGCCAGGAGCAGGACGGCGGTAATGATGCGTTGCTTGAGCATGAATCGCGTGTGCCGCCCGAGCGATCGGTGGAGGCCTAGGCGGCCTCGCGGTGGGGCGCGCCGCGGACCTGGTCCGAGGTCTTGCCAAAGCGCCGCTCGCGCTGGTTGAAGTCGGCGATGGCGTCATCGAGCGCCTGCGCATCGAACTCCGGCCAGAGCTTTTCGGAGAAATGGAATTCGGCGTAGGCCGATTGCCACAGCAGGAAGTTGCTGATGCGATGCTCGCCCCCGGTGCGAATCACGAGGTCGGGATCGGGCACATGCGCCAGGGCTGTGGCAGCGCCCAGGCTGGCCTCGGTGATCGGTTGTCCCTCGGCCGCCAGGCGCGCCGCCGCCTGCGCGATATCCCAGCGGCCGCCGTAGTTGAAGCAGACGTTGAACACCAGACGGCTGTTACCGGAAGTCAGGGCCTCGGCCTGGGCCAGACCCGCTTGCATCTTGGGCGGCAGGCCGGAGCGGTCGCCGATGAAGTGGATCCGCACGCCTTCGGCCTGCAACAAGGGCACTTCGCGCGCCAACGCCAGGGCCAGGAGATCCAGCAGGCCCGCGACTTCTTCGATCGGGCGCTTCCAGTTTTCGGAGGAAAACGCGAAGACCGTGAGGACGTTCACGCCGATGTCGCCGCAGCGGCGCACGCAGTTGCGCAGGGCGTCCAGGCCCATCTTGTGGCCCGCCACGCGCGGCAGCATGCGCCGGGTGGCCCAGCGGCCGTTGCCATCCATCACGATGGCGATGTGGTGCGGGACGAGGCTCAAGAGGTCCGGGCCGGCCAGGGGGGTGGGTACAGGCAGCGCATGGCCGATCAGACGGCCATGATCTCCTGCTCCTTGGCCGCCACCAGGGTGTCGATCTCGGCGATGTGCCGGTCGGTCACCTTCTGGATGTCGGCTTCGGCGCGCTTTTGATCGTCTTCGGAGGCGAGCTTGTCCTTGACGAGTTTCTTCACGTGGTCGTTGGCGTCGCGGCGCAGGTTGCGGATAGCGACCTTGCCGCTCTCACCTTCGGTGCGCACCAGCTTGGTCATCTCCTTGCGGCGCTCTTCGCTCATGGGCGGCATGGGCACGCGAATCAGGTCGCCCATGGCGGCCGGGTTCAGGCCCAGGTCGCTGTCGCGAATGGCCTTTTCGATCTTGGCGCCCATGCCCTTTTCCCAGGGCTGCACGCTGATCGTGCGGGGATCGAGCAGGGCCACGTTGGCGACCTGGCTGATCGGGACCATCGACCCGTAGTAGTCGACCTGAACCGAATCGAGCATGGCGGGGTTGGCCCGGCCGGTGCGGATCTTGGTGAGGTTGTTCTTGAAGGAGGCGATGGACTGGTCCATCTTGCCTTCGGTGGTTTTCTTGATCTCGGCGATCGTGCTCATGGCAAGGTTCCTGTGGGGTCAGGCGTAGACCAGGGTGCCTTCATCCTGGCCCAGAACGACGCGACGCAGCGCACCGTTCTTGAAAATCGAGAACACCCGAATCGGCAGCTTCTGGTCGCGGCACAGGGCGAAGGCGGTGGCGTCCATGATGCCCAGGTTCTGGGCCATGGCCTCGTCAAAGCTGATCTTGGCGTACAGAGTCGCCGTGGGGTCCTTCTTGGGGTCGGCGGTGTAGACGCCGTCGACCTTGGTGGCCTTGAGCACCACCTCGGCCCCGATCTCGGCGCCACGCAAAGCGGCGGCGGTGTCGGTGGTGAAGAAGGGGTTGCCGGTGCCGGCGGCGAAGATGACGACCTTGCCCTCTTCGAGGTACTGCAAGGCCTTGGGCCGCACATAGGGCTCGACGATCTGCTCGATCGCGATGGCCGACATCACGCGGGCGGTCAGGCCCTGCTTGTCCATCGCGTCGGCCAGGGCCAACGAATTCATGACCGTGGCCAGCATGCCCATGTAGTCGGCGGTGGCGCGGTCCATACCGACCGAGCCCCCAGCGACGCCGCGGAAGATGTTGCCCCCGCCGATCACGACGGCCACCTGCACGCCCATGTTCACCACCTGCGCCACCTCCTGCACCATCCGCACGATGGTCGCGCGGTTGATGCCGAAGGCGTCGTCGCCCATCAGCGCCTCACCGGACAGCTTCAGCAAGATGCGCTTGTGGGCGGGCTGGGCGTCGGGCATAGGCAAAGACTCCTGGTTAGACGGGTCGAGTTTAGCGGGGGAACAGGCTCCAGGGGATCAGGCGCTGCCCTTGGCGGCGGCGACCTGAGCCGCCACCTCGGCGGCGAAATCGTCAACCTTCTTCTCAATGCCCTCGCCCACCACGTACAGGGTGAAGCCCTTCACGGAGGTGCCTGCGGCCTTGAGCATCTGCTCGACGGTCTGCTTGTCGTTCTTGACGAAGGACTGGTTGAACAGAGACACCTCTTTGAGGTATTTCTGCACCGAGCCTTCGATCATCTTGGCGGCGATGTCAGCGGGCTTGCCCGACTCGGCGGCCTTGGCGGTAGCCACGCTGCGCTCCTTGTCAATCAGGGCGGCGGGCACGTCGGCGCTGGTCAGGGCCACCGGCTTCATCGCGGCCACGTGCATGGCCACGTCCTTGGCGGCGGTCTCATCGCCTTCGTACTGCACCATCACGCCGATGCGGGTGCCGTGCAGATAGGAGGCCAGTTTGCCCGCGCCTTCAAAGCGCTGGAAGCGGCGAAAGCTCATGTTCTCGCCAATCTTGCCAATCAGGCCCTTGCGCACGTCCTCGAGCGTCGGGCCGAAGCCGTCCTGGGCGTAGGGCAGCGCACCCAGGGCGGCCACGTCGGCCGGCTTGTGCTTGACGATCAGTTCGGCGGCGGCTTGGGCCAGCGCCAGGAAGCTGTCGTTCTTGGTGACGAAGTCGGTTTCGCAGTTGGTCTCGAGCAGGGCGCCCGCGCCGCCGCTGATGAAAGCCGACACCACGCCTTCGGCGGTGACGCGGCTGGAGGCCTTGCCGGCCTTGTTCCCGAGCTTGACGCGCAGGATCTCTTCGGCCTTGTCCATGTTGCCGTCGGCCTCGGTCAGGGCCTTTTTGCACTCCATCATGGGAGCGTCGGTCTTGGCGCGCAGTTCGGCGACCATGCTTGCGGTGATTGCAGCCATTTCTTACCTCGTAACGTTCTAATCGGATCGGTTTCGCTTGTGAAAAAGGGGCTCGCGAGCCCCTTCATGTGACGAGCGTTGCGGCTCGCGCCAGGGGGTCAGGCGCGGGCGCCTTCTGCCACTTCCACGAATTCGTCGCTGCCCTCGGCCACGGCCTTGACCACGTCATTGACGGCGTTGGCACGGCCTTCCAGGATGGCGTCGGCAATGCCACGCGCATACAGCGTGACGGCCTTGGAGGAGTCGTCGTTGCCGGGGATGACGTAGTCGATGCCCTCGGGGGAGTGGTTGGAATCGACCACGCCCACCAGCGGGATGCCCAGCTTCTTGGCTTCGGCCACAGCGATCTTGTGGAAGCCCACATCGATCACGAAGATGGCGTCGGGCAGGGTGTTCATGTCCTGAATGCCGCCGATGTCCTTCTCGAGCTTTTCCATCTCGCGAGCGAACATGAGCTGCTCTTTCTTGCTCATGGAGTCGAGGCCGGCCTCTTGCTGGGCCTTCATGTCCTTCAGGCGCTTGATGGACGTCTTCACGGTCTTGAAGTTGGTCAGCATGCCGCCCAGCCAGCGCTGGTCGACAAAGGGCACGCCGGCGCGGCGGGCCTCAGCGGCGACGATCTCGCGCGCCTGGCGCTTGGTGCCCACCATCAGGATGGTGCCGCGGTTGGCGGACAGCTGCTTCACGAACTTGGTCGCTTCCTGGAACATCGGAAGCGACTTTTCCAGGTTGATGATGTGAATCTTGTTGCGATGACCGAAGATGAACGGGGCCATCTTGGGGTTCCAGAAGCGGGTCTGGTGTCCGAAATGGACACCGGCTTCCAGCATTTCGCGCATGGAGGCGGACATGAGGTTTCCTTGAGGTTAGGTCTAAAATCCGCCCCGAAATCGACGACCCTTCTGGAGGGTGCGCCAACACCTAGGTGAGACGGATTCGCGAGTAAGGTCTTGCCGCAAACACCCCCAGCACCATTGCCAGGGCCGCGCCGCAAGACCCATGGAGTTTATCACAGCGCTGCCTGCTGCCTTGGGGCCCGCCCCTCACGCCATGACTTTGCCCCACCTTCCCCTCCTCCCCGACCTCACCGCCACCCTGGAGCAGATCCGCGCCGGCCACAAGAAGGCCTCCCAGGAGGTCGAGCAGGCGCTGGCGATCGCCCAGGGACCGGCCTGCCGAGCGGCCTTCCTGGCCCTGGACCCACAGGGAGCGCGTGCGGCCGCTGCCGACCCGGCGCTGGCAGCCGGCCCCCTGGGCGGACTGCCTGTCTCGGTCAAGGACCTGTTCGACATCGCCGGCCAAACCACCACGGCCGGCTCGGCGGTGCTGCGCGGCGCCCCCCCGGCCGCAGCAGACGCCCGGGCCGTGGCGCGTCTGAAGGCTGCCGGTGCGGCCGTGCTCGGGCGCACCCACATGTCGGAGTTCGCCTTCTCCGGCGTGGGCACCAACCCGCACGACGCGACGCCCGCCAACCCGGTCGACACCCAAGTCGCCCGCATCCCGGGGGGCTCCTCCTCGGGCGCGGCGGTGTCGGTGGCCACCGGCGCCGCCTACATCGGTTTGGGCTCGGACACCGGCGGCTCGATCCGCATCCCGGCTGCCCTGTGCGGCCTGGTGGGCTTCAAGAACACCGCCCGCCTGACCCCCACCGACGGCGCCCTGCCCCTCTCGACCACGCTGGACACGGCCTGCGCCATCACCCACTCGGTGCGCGACGCCATCCTGGCCCACGAGATCCTGGCGCAGCGCCGCGTGCTGCGCGCCGACGCCCCCTTGTCGGCCTATCGCTTGGCCGTGCCCCAGGCTGTGATGTTCGAGGGCATCGACCCCACCGTTGCCCGCGCCTTCGAGCGCGCCCTGGCCACCCTGCGCGCCGCCGGCGCCCGCATCGAGGAAATCCCCCTGGAGCCCTTGCGCGAACTGGCGGGCATGCAGGTCAACGGCACCTTCTCGGCGGCCGAGAGCTATGCCTGGCACCGCCCGCTGATCGCCGAGCGCGCCGCCGATTACGACCCGCGCGTGCGTCAGCGCATCGAGCGAGGCGGCACGATGAAGGCCTGGGAATACCTGGACCTGGTCGCCGCCCGCCGCGACTGGATCGCTCGCATGGCGCGGGCCGTGCAGGGATACGACGCCATGCTCTCGCCCACCGTGCCCATCGTTGCGCCGGCGATCGCCGAGCTCGCACCGGCCGACGGCCGCGACCCCACGCAAGATGCCGCCCGCGACAAAGCCTTCTTTCGCATCAACGCCCTGCTGCTTCGCAACCCCAGCGTAGTTAACATGCTCGATGGCTGCGCGCTCTCCCTGCCCTGCCACGCGCCGGGCGAACTGCCCGCCGGCCTGATGCT
>CANHSE010000042.1 GCA_947463025.1 Comamonadaceae bacterium | reverse complement strand
GGCGGCCGATGCACCGGGCGGCAAGATCCGCCAGCTGCAGGTCCATGGCGCCCCCATCGACAGCGGCCCCACCGTTTTCACCCTGCGCTGGATCTTTGACGAGGTGCTGGCCTCGGTGGGCACGCGCCTAGAAGACGAGGTGCGCATCACGCCCTTGTCGGTGCTCGCGCGGCATTTCTGGGACCCCGAGATCGGCGGCGGCGAGGTGGCCCACCTGGACCTGCTGGCCGATGCACGTGCCTCGCACGATGCGGTGGCGCGCTTTGCCGGCCCGGATGAAGCGCGACGCTTCACCGCCTTTTGCGCGCAGGCGCGCGAGGTCTATGCCACGCTCGAAGGGCCCTTCATACGCTCCACCTCGCCCACCATGGGCCGCATGGTGGGTGACCTGGGCCTGCGGGGCCTGTCGGTGCTCTCGCGACTGGGCCCGATGCGCAGTCTGTGGGACAGCCTGGGCCGTCACTTCACCGACCCGCGCCTGCGCCAGTTGTTCGGGCGCTATGCCACCTATTGCGGCTCATCGCCTTGGGAAGCACCCGCCACGCTGATGCTGATTGCACAGGTGGAAATGGATGGCGTGTGGGCCGTCGAGGGCGGGATGCACGCGCTGGCACGCATGCTCGAACGCCTGGCGATCGCGCAGGGCGTCACTTTCCGCTATGGCACGCGTTGCGAGCGCATCGAGCTGCAAGGCGGCCGCGTCAGCGGCGTGCACCTGGCGGGCGGCGAGCGTCTGGGCGCGCAGCGCGTCGTGTTCAACGGCGACGTGGCGGCGCTGCATGCAGGCCTGTTGGGCGACACAGCCCGCGCCGCCGCCCCGCGCGTGGGACCGCGCTC
The DNA here is from genome assembly GCA_947463025.1 of Comamonadaceae bacterium. Lineage (GTDB taxonomy): Bacteria > Pseudomonadota > Gammaproteobacteria > Burkholderiales > Burkholderiaceae_C > Ramlibacter. Next base: position 17,279 of record CANHSE010000042.1, on the reverse strand, counting down.
GCTGTCAGCCGTGACCTGGTCCATGCACACACGTGCCCAGGGGCTGGCGCTAGACCGCCACAACGTTTTCTTCACAGGCGACTACCGCAGCGAGTTCGCCGACATCTTTGGCCAGGGCCGCCTGCCCAAGCGACCGACCGTCTACCTGTGTGCGCAGGACCGCGGCACCGGCGTGCCCGATACCGGCGCGCCCCAGCGCCTGCTGGCCCTGGTCAACGCGCCGGCTGTCGGCGGGCAGGGTCGGCTCACCCCCGAGGCACTTGACGAATGCGATTACCAGACCTTTTCCCTCATGCGCCGATGTGGCCTGGCCTTGCAGCCGCAGGCCCGCGAATCGGTGCGCACGACGCCGGACGATTTCCATCGTCTCTTTCCGGGCACGGGCGGGGCCTTGTATGGCCAGGCGACACACGGTTGGAACTCGGCGTTTGCCAGGTCGCCAGCGGCCAGCCCGGTGCCGGGTCTGTTCCTGGCGGGGGGCAGCGTGCACCCGGGGCCGGGCGTGCCGATGGCGGCAATGTCGGGGCAGCTGGCGGCCGCGGCCGTGATGGCGAGCCTCGGTTCGACCAGCCGGTCCCGACCGGGGGCTACCTCTGGTGGTATGTCGACGCCCTCAGCGACGACGGGCAGTTCGGCATGACCCTCATTGCCTTTGTGGGCAGCGTGTTCTCGCCTTATTACGCGTGGGCGCGGCGCGGTGGTGCGCCGGCCGATCCCGAGCAGCACTGCGCGCTCAATGTGGCCCTGTACAGCCGCCGCGCGGGGCGCTGGGCGATGACCGAGCGCGGCGCGCGCCATTGCAGTCGCAGCGCGCGCGAATTCACCCTGGGCCCCAGCCAAGTGCGCTGGGAGGGCGATGCGCTGGTGATCGACATCGACGAGGTGTGCGTGCCGATCCCGCGCGCCTTGCGCGGGCGCGTGCGTGTGCACCCGCAGCGCCTGTTCAACTTCAGCACCCCGATCGACCGCGCAGGACGGCATCGCTGGGGACCGATCGCGCCGTCGGCGCGCATCGAGGTCGAATTTGATGCGCCCGCGCAGCGTTGGCAGGGGCAGGCCTATCTGGATTCGAACGAGGGCGATGAGCCGATCGCCAGCAGTTGTCGTGAGTGGGACTGGTCACGCAGTCCGATGGCCGACGGCAGCACCGCGGTGCTTTATGACATGCAGCACGACGACGGCAGCGACCAGGTGCTGGCCCTGCGCTTTGGCCGCGACGGCCAGGTCACGCCTTTTGAGCCGCCGCCGCGTCGGTCCTTGCCCACCACCCTCTGGCGCGTGCCGCGTCGCATGCGCAGCACCGGGCCGGTGGCCGTGGTCGATCAGCTGGAGGACACGCCGTTTTATCAGCGGGCCATGGTGCGCAGCGAATTGCTTGGCGAGTCGGTGACCAGCTTTCATGAGACGCTCAACGTGCCCCGGCTGGTCTCGCCCGTGGTGCAGGCCATGCTGCCGTTTCGCATGCCACGCCGCGGATAAGTACGAAAGCACTCATGACACGCTGTCACGCTGGGGCCACACTTCAACTGTCTAGTTCTGTTGACATTAGTCAATGTCAACATAAAATGACACCAGTTTGCGACCAAGGGGGCCGCAAGCCGCCCGCGTGCGGGGTTAGCACGTGCGTTAGTTCTTCCAAGGAGAGACACGATGTCCGACAAAGACAAAGTGTGGCCCACCGGTCTGACCGAGGGCGAGTCGGAGGAAATCCACCGGAACCTCATCCAGGGAACGCAGATATTCGGCATGATCGCGGCCTTCGCGCACTTGCTGGCCTATATCTACAGCCCCTGGATGAAGTAAGGAGCACTACCCATGATCTACGGAAAAATGTGGTGTGTGGTCAAGCCCTCGGTGGGCATTCCTATCTTCATTGCCGCCGTGGCAATTGCCTCTTTCAGCGTGCACCTCGCGCTGACGCTCAACACCACCTGGGTGAAGGGCTTCCTCAATGGTGGTCAGAAAGCCGTGGCAGCCGCCCCGGCCGAAGCGCCTCCAGCCAAGAAGTAATTCTGGTTTTGAGACAGGGACCGGGCCGCTTGCGGTGCCGGTCCTTTTTCATGTGAGTCGCCGATGAACCGATCTACGCCTCGCTCACCCTCGCGCCTCGTGCAATCGATCGTCGCATGGGGTCCGCGCTTTCTGCCGTTTGCAGATGCCGCCTCGCCCGACCTGCCGCTGTCGCGCCTGTTGCGCCTGTCACTGTTCCAGATTTCTGTGGGCATGGCGCTCGTCTTGCTCGTGGGCACGCTCAATCGCGTGATGATCGTGGAGATGCACGTGCCCGCATCCTTGGTGGCCGTGATGGTGGCCCTGCCGATTCTGTTCGCGCCGCTGCGTGCGCTGATCGGCTTTCGCTCCGACCATCACCGCAGCGAACTCGGATGGCGGCGCGTGCCGTACATCTGGATGGGAACGCTGCTGCAATTTGGTGGCCTGGCCATCATGCCCTTTGCCTTGCTGGTGCTCGCGCGCGCAGGCGCCTCGGCCGATGCGCCGGCCTGGGTCGGCCATGGTGCGGCGGCGATCGCTTTTCTCTTGGTCGGCGCGGGGCTGCACACAGTGCAGACCACAGGCTTAGCCCTGGCCACGGATCTCGCGCCGCGCGAGGACCATCCCAAGGTGGTGGGCTTCATGTATTCGATGCTGTTGATCGGAACGATCGGCAGCGCCTTCATTTTTGGACATGCGCTGTCGGAGTATTCGCCGGGTCGGCTCGTGCAGGTGATTCAGGCCTGCGCGGTGGCGACGCTGGTGCTCAATGTGACGGCGATCTGGAAGCAAGAGGCACGCAGCCGCGACCGCAAGCCGCGCGCGCGCCGCGAGGACGATCCGGATTTCCGCAGCGCCTGGCAGGCGCTCAAGGGCCGTGACCGTGCTGTGCGCCGCCTGGCGGTCCTGGCCCTGGGCACCATGGCCTTCACCATGGAGGACGTGCTGCTCGAGCCCTATGGCGGCGAAATCCTGGGCATGTCGGTGTCCTCCACCACCTTCCTCACGGCGACCTTGGCTCTGGGTGGCCTCATCGGGTTTGCCTGGGCTTCGCGCGTGCTCGGACGCGGGGCTGACCCTTGGCGCATGGCGCGGGGCGGCGTGCTGGTGGGCCTGCCCGCGTTCGCGGCGGTCATCGTCGCCGCGCCGCTGGCGTCACCCGCGCTGTTCGTCACAGGCACCTTCTTCATCGGCTTGGGCGCTGGCCTCTTCGGCCACGGCACGCTCACGTCCACCATGCAGATGGCCCCGCCCGAACAAGTCGGTCTGGCCCTGGGCGCCTGGGGCGCGGTTCAAGCGACGGCAGGGGGATTGGCCATGGGCCTGGGTGGCATCCTGCGCGACGTGATAGCCTCCCTGTGGGGTTCGCTGGCCGGCTACGAAGCCGTGTACGTCATCGAACTGTTGATGCTGATAGGCACCCTGGCGCTGATGGCGCCGCTGCTACGGCCCACTTCCACCAATTCATCTCAAGCAAGGAGACACCCATGAAAGTCGAAACCGTCCTGATCATCATGTTCGTGGTCTTTGGCCTGTTCATGCTGGCCAACTGGTTCAACCGGCCCAAGAAGTAAACCGCTTACTTCCCGCTGCCCGCGTTCGGGAAAAACAGCGGCTCCCCCCCGATGCGGTAGCTGGCGATCGCCTGCTGCCCCGCCGGTGAGATCACCCAGTCGACAAATTTCTGTGCATCCGCTGTCTTCACGTGCGGGTGCTTTTGTGCGCTCACGGCCATCACGCCGTATGGATTGAACAAGCGCGGGTCACCTTCGACCAGGACGGTCAGGTCGCCGCGGTTCTTGAAGTTCAGCCAGGTGCCGCGATCGGCCAGCACATAGCCGTTAACCGACGACGCGATGTTCAGCGCCGGACCCATGCCACAGCCGCACTCCTTGTAGCCCTTGCCGCGGTCCGCGCTCACGCCGGCCTGCGTCCAATAGCGGTTCTCGGCGGCGTGGGTGCCGCTCTTGTCGCAGCGCGAGATGAAGGGCGCGTTGGCCCCGGGCACCTTCTTGAGTGCGGCGACGATGTCCTTGCCGCGCGTGCCAGCCGGGTCGTTCTTGGGGCCGATCAGGATGAAGTCGTTGTACATCACCGGGTAGCGGCGCGGCGCGAAGCCGTCGGCCACAAACTTTTCTTCCGCAGGTTGGTCGTGCGTGAACAGCACGTCCGCGTCGCCCCGGCGCGCCATGTCGATGGCTTGGCCCGAGCCCACCGCGACAACTTTCACGTCCAGGCCGGTGGCCTGCTTGAACGCCGGCAGCAGGTGGCTAAAAAGACCCGATTGCTCGGTCGATGTGGTGGACGCCATCGTGATCGACTGCGACCAGCTGGTGCCTGCGACAAGAGCCAGTGCCATGGCGAGGGCGCCAATGCGCACGGTGTGAAGGACTTTCACCCCAGTTCTCCTTTGATAAACAAATCGGCTTGCGGAGACACGGTGTGCAGTGGTCCCTCAAAGAAATCGCGCACGGGCAGGTCGGCCAGTACACACCCACGCTCCAGGTAGACCACGCGGGTGGCCAGGCGCTTGACCTGGCCCAGGTTATGACTGGCAAACGCCAGCGTCACATCGTGTGCGGCGAAGTTGGCCACCAGATGTTCGACTTCGCGTTTGGCATGGGGATCGAGGTTGGAGGTGGGCTCGTCCAGCAACAGCAGTTGGGGTTGCAGGCTCCAGGCGCGCGCCAGGGCCAGGCGTTGCTGCTGCCCGCCGGAGAGGGCCGGCGCATGACGCGTGGCAAGGTCAGCGAGCCCCATGCGTACCAGCGCCTGCTGCGCCTGCACGCGCGCTTGCCGCCAGGGCGTGCCCCGCAGCCACAGGCCCAGTGTCACGTTGGTCAACACGCGGGTGCGCAGCATGTAGGGGCGCTGAAACACCATGGCCTGCGAGCGCAGGCCTTCATCGCAGCGTACTGTGCCCTGCGTGGGCCGCTGCAGGCCGTGCAGCACGCGCAGCAGGGTGCTCTTGCCACTGCCGTTCGCGCCGATGAAGGCGACGCGTTCACCCCGCGTGATACGCAGGGTGACGCCGGTGAGGGCGCCTACGGATCCAAAGCGGACCCCCACGTCCTGTAAGTCGATCGCGTCGTTCATGCGGACACCTGCAAGGGCGATGTCGCGGTCTCGGCCCGCCCCACGCGCCAGCGACGCAGCAGCGACACGGCGGTATTGAGCACCAGCACCACAGCCAGCAGCACCAGGCCCAGGGCCAGTGCCAGCGGCAGATCGCCCTTGCTGGTTTCCAGCGCGATGGCCGTGGTCATGACGCGGGTGAAGCCGTCGATGTTGCCGCCGACGATCATCACTGCGCCCACCTCGGAGATCGCGCGGCCAAAGCAGGCAATGACCACTGTGAGCAGCGCAAAGCGTTCGTCCCATGCGAGCAGCAAGCCGCGCAGCGCGGGCCCGGCGCCCAAAGACAGCAGCTGCTCGCCATGCGCCGTGTCGGCGTCCTCGACCACCTGGCGGGCAAGGGCTGCGGCCACCGGCAGCACCAGCACCGCCTGGGCCAGCACCATGGCCTGAAACGAGAACAGCCACCCGAGGAAACCCAAGGGACCGGAGCGTGACAGCAGCAGATAGACGATGAGCCCCACCACCACCGAGGGCACGGCCAGCAAGGTATTGAGCACTGTGAGCACCGCACCGCGCCCCGCAAAGCGCGCCACCCCCAGCCAGGCCCCGAGCAGCAGGCCGCCTGCGCAGGCCAGCGCGCAGGCCGTGGCGCTCACAGCCAGCGACCGGCCGACGATGGCCAGGAGCGTGGGGTCGAGATCGGTGATCAGGCGCAGCGCGGTGGCGGCGCTCTCGTTAAAGGTGGTCATGCGGCTTCGGATCATAGGAGGCCCTGCCGCAGCGGCCCTCGTCCGTCGCAAATGCCCGTTCAAGCCGGGTGCAGAGTCCCGAGCGCCACACGGTCAACCGCGTTCCGCTAGCATCCGACGCTTCCAGGGCAAGCCCCTTTGCCCGGTGTGCTGTCTCCAGGACTTGCTGTGAACCCGATGAATTCTCCCGAGACGCTCACGGTGCTGTACGACGGCGCGTGTCCGCTGTGCCGGCGCGAAATCGCACATGTCCAAGGCCTGGCGCAGCGACGCAGCGATAGCGCCTTGTGCTTCCTCGATATCAGCCAGCACACCGATGCGACCGCGGCGTTTGCCGACGATCGTGCGGCGCTCTTGGCGCGTTTTCATGTGCAGCGCGCGGATGGCTCTCGGCTCGATGGTGCTGCTGCTTTTGTGGCGATGTGGGGTCGGCTGCCAGGATGGCGCTGGCTGGCGCGGTTGGCTCGGCTACCCGGCATGCTTCACGTGCTGGAGGTGGCCTACCGCGGTTTCTTGAAGCTGCGTCCCAGGCTACAGGCCTTCGCGCGCCGCGTAGAGAAACCCGCCGTCGCCCCCGGTGCCGAGGGCACACCGAACCTGTCCCCGCATCTGGTGCGTGAACTGCGCTCCGACCACGCGGGTGAAACAGGCGCCGTGTTCATCTATCGCGGCATTGCCGCCGTCGCTTCCAGGCGAGGCGATCCGGCGCTACTTGGGTTTGCCCAGCGTCACGGCGAAGCGGAGGCCGAGCATCTGCGGCTCGTGGAGAAGTGGCTGCCGCCCGCACAGCGCAGTCGCCTGCTCGGGCCCTGGCGCCTGGCGGGATGGTTGACGGGCGCGCTCCCCGCCTTGGCCGGACCCCGCGCGGTGTACGCCACGATTGCGGCGGTCGAGACCTTTGTCGATCATCACTACCAGCAGCAGATCGATCACCTGCGCGAACACGGTGGCCCACCCGCGCTGCTGGACCTGCTGCTGCAATGCCAGTCCGATGAACAGCACCATCGCGATGAAGCGGCCGCACTGGCCGGACAGCCCACACCCTGGATCCTGCGGGGCTGGTGTGCCCTGGTGGGCGCGGGTTCGGCGGGCGCGGTCGTGGTGGCCCGTCGGCTGTGAAATCGTGGACTCGGATTGAATTTAAAAAGGACTGATCGATGCTCTATGCGACTCTGAAAACCCTGCACGTGCTGTCGCTGATCGTGTGGATCGGCGGTATGGTGTTTGCGCACTTCTTCCTGCGGCCTGCGGTCGCAACGCTGGAGCCGCCGCTACGCTTGCGTCTGATGCACGATGTGCTCGGTCGCTTTTTCAAGGCGGTCTTGGTGGCTTCCTTGCTGACCCTGGTCAGCGGCGTCTGGATGCTGGGGCGCGTGGCCAAACAGGTGGTGCAATCCGGCGGGAGTTTTCAGATGCCGCTGGCCTGGACCGTCATGGCGGTGCTGGGCGTCCTGATGGTGGCGATCTTCATGCATATCCGCTTCGCGCTTTACAAGCGGCTGGGCCGCGCGGTCGAGGCTTCCGATACGGCCGCTGGGGGCGCTGCGATGGCGCAGATACGTCGCTGGGTGACGATCAATCTGTGGCTGGGGGCGTTCATCGTCGTTGTGACGCTGATGCGTTGGACGACCTGAATGAGTCTGGAGGCAGTCGTCGCCTCGCGAGGGTGCGCTAAGCTCACGCTCCCCTTTCGGACATCACCATGAAACCCATCGCCCTGCTGCTGACCCTGGCCATCTGCATGCCCGCGTCCACCCTGGCCCAGCACAGTCACGGAGCGCAGACGCCCTACAGCGGCATGTAAGACCGTGCCATCAAGTCGCTGTCGGACAACGACATCAAAGAACTCCGGCGAGGGGGCGGCTGGGGGCTCGCTCTGGCAGCCGAACTCAATGGCATGCCTGGACCGACTCATTTGCTGGAGCTCAAGGACCAGATCCCCTTGACCCAGGACCAGGTGACCCAGACACAAGCGCTGTTGGACGACATGCGCAAAGCGGCCATCCCGACCGGCGAGCGCCTGATTGCCGCAGAGGCCGCCCTGGAAGCCGCGTTCGCGAAGGGATCGGTTGACGAGAATTCGCTGCGCGGTTTGCTGGCGGGCGTCGAATCTGCGAGGACCGAGCTTCGCTTCATCCATCTTTCGCAGCACCTCAAGACGACGCGGTTCCTCAAGCCCGAACAGATCAAGCGATATAACGTGCTTCGCGGATACGCCGAGGATCCTTGCAAGAATATCCCCGCGGGACACAACCCCGAGATGTATCGGCGCCACATGGGATGCCGCTGACCGGCGGGTACGCGCCGCCGGCGCGCCGGCGCCTCAGTGCAAGGGCGTGACTTCCACCTTGGATGACCCGCGCTTCAACCGCGCATGCTCGCGCCGCTCCAACAGATCAAACACCCACTCCACCCGCTGCGGAATGCCGCGATTGGGAAAGCCCGCGCCGGCGCGTGAAGCCCCTGCGCCGTCGTGCGGCGAGCAGCCGTCCACCAGATAAGCAATCGCTGCCAGGGGCTCCAGCGGCACCGCCTGCGCGCGCAGCCAGCCCGCTTGCGTCCATGCACTTGCCAGCAACATCAGCTTGCGCGGGGTGCTCACCACCGTGCGGTGGTTCACCGAGTCACCGCCTTCGCGTCGCAGCTGGTGGCCGATCTCGCCATAGATCAGGCTGGCGGCCAGGATGGCGGCGCGGCAATCTGCAGGCAACTCGCCGATACCGGCGGTGGACCGCTTGTAGAGGCGATCCGCCTCCGCCAGCAGGCGCTCCACCACGCGAGAAATCCCGGGGGTGAACACGGGGTCTTGCAGCCAGGCCTCGACATCGACTCCCGCCTCACGCAGCCACTGCCGGGGCAAATACAAGCGCGCGTTGCGTGCGTCCTCGCCCACATCGCGCGCGATGTTGGTCAGTTGCATCGCCACACCCAACTCACAGGCGCGAGCCAACGTCTGCGGCTGGCGCGCACCCATCACCCAGGACATCATCGCGCCCACGCTACCGGCGACGCGCGCACCGTAAGCGTGCACGTCTTCAATCGTCTCGTACAGGCGCGCCTGCGCGTCCCAGGCGAAGCCTTCGATCAGCGCGTCGAGCAAATGCCGCGGCAGACCGGTCTCTTGCACCAGTAGCGAGAGGGCATGGTCTTCGACGACGTCCAGCGGCGTCCCGGCATAGATCCGGTCCAGGCGATCGCGCAGCACTGCGACGCTGGCCTCGCCGCCGCCGGGCATGTCCACGAGATCGTCGGCCACACGGCAAAACGCGTACAGCGCAATCGCCCCCGCGCGCACACGCGGCGGCAGCAGGCGGCTGGCGGCGAAGAAGGTGCGCGAGCCGCCGCGCATCATCGCGACGCAGGCTTGCAGGTCGTGGCTGGAGAGGTCGGTCGGCGTGTCCGCCGGACCCTCCGCGCCGGCGCGTTCAGCGCGCATACGCACTCACTTCCGGCAACACGGATTCCAACGCCTTGGCCGACATCAGCACGCCCGGCACACCCGCGCCCGGGTGCGTGCTCGCGCCCACCATGTAAAGGCCTTCCACATCTTCGCTGCGGTTATGTGGGCGAAACCACGCGCTTTGCAGCAGCAGCGGCTCCAGGCCAAAGCCTGCGCCTTTGTAGGACCACAGGCGGTCTTGAAAATCTTGTGGTGTGGCGATGCGCGAGGTGACGATGCGTTGTGACAGGCCGGGTAGCACCGTGGCCTCCAGGGCTTCGCAGATCGCTTGGCGATATGTCTCGGCTTGCTCGGACCAGTCGGTGCCGCTATCGAGGTGTGGCACCGGCGACAGCGCATAGAAGGTGTCGCAGCCTGGGGGGGCCAGCGAGGGGTCGGTGGCCGTGGGGCGGTGCAGGTAAAGGCTGAAGTCCTTGGCCAGCTTCTTGCGCTTGAAGATGTCCGTGAGCAGTTCTTTGTAGCGCGGGCCCATCACCATCATGTGGTGCGGGACGTCGGGGTATTGGCCGCGCGTGCCAAAGTACCAGACGAACAGGCCCATGGAGTAACGGCCCTTGTCGATGCGCCGATCCGTCCAGTGACGGCGGTGTTGCGGCTCGATCAAGTGGCGGTAGGTCCAGGCGGAATCGCCGTTGCTCACGACGATGTCGGCGGGCAGGTACTCGCCCGAAGCCAACTCGACGCCGCGCGCGCGCCCACCCTCCACCCGGATGCGGGTCACGGGCGTGTTGCAGTCGATGCGCACGCCACGCTCACGCAGCAGGCCCACCAGGCCGTCGACGATGGCGCCGGTGCCACCCATGGCCGAATGGACCCCCCAATTGCGTTCCAAGGCGTGGATCAAAGCATAGGCGCAGGTGACCGAAAACGGGTTGCCACCAATCAGCAGCGGGTGAAAGCTCATGACCAGCCGCAGCTTGGGGTGCTTCAGGTGCTGGGCCACCAGGCTGTGGATGCTGCGCCAGGCCTGCATGCGCATGAAAGATGGAATGGCCCGAAGCAGATCGCCGAAGGATTCGAAGGCCTTGTCGCCCATGCCCTCAAAGCCCAGCACCTTGCAGCGTTCGGCGGCCACCATCAGGCGGCGCATGCCGGGCACGTCGCCCGGGCTGATCGCGGCCACCTGGGCCATCATCGACGCTTCGTCGTCGCTGTAGTCGAAGTGGGTGCCGTCGTTGAAACGGATCCGGTAGAACGGGTCCATGCGGCGCAGGTCGATGTCGTCGTCCATCTTGCGACCGCATAGCGCCCACAGTTCCTCCAGCAGGAAAGGCGCGGTGATGATGGTCGGGCCCGCATCAAAGCTAAAGCCTTCCTGCTTGTGCATGTAGGCGCGGCCGCCGGGGGCGTCGAGCTTTTCCAGCACGCGTACGCGCCAGCCCCGCACCGACAAGCGAATCGCGGCGGCCAGACCGCCAAAGCCACTGCCGATCACCACAGCGAGCGGCGCATCCGGTCCCGCGAGGCGTGTAGGCATACGGTCTTCCACGGCGCGAAAGGCGTTCACGGCCGGCTCGCCTCAGGCCCGATGACCGGCACGGCGGGCACGACCGGCAGGCCGGAAGTCGTCGACGGCAAAGAAACGGATGTCGAGCGACCCATGGCCCATCCCCACAGACGCTGCATCGGCAGCGGGAACATCATCAGCAGGTGTTCGATGATCGCCAGGCCCAAGAGTGCGGCCAGCAGCACCCAGCCCGTGTTCACGGTGACCGCGCCGAGCTGGGCCTGACCCACCAGCCACAGCCAGCTGCCGGCGGCGATGCTGATGGAGAAATAGAAGAACACGCTTACGGGCCCGCGTCGGAAATAGCTGCCCAGGTAGGTCAGGTGCGACGGCAGGTACTGCTCGCCCACTTCAGGCACGCCGAAGAACAGATTCAACTTGGCCGACAGGCGCATGCACCAGAGCAAGGCGAAGGTGCAGATGGCCACATGATTGGGCTGCCCCTGCTGCATCAAAAGCAGCACGCCAAAGTTCGCAAGCAACGCGAACTCGTGATGCAAGATGGCCTGTAGGGATTCGCGAAAGCGCACGATGCCAGGCGCACCGGGTGTGAGTGGCTCGCGCCGTGGCCCGGTGATCCAGCCACTGAGGAAAGCCAGCTCGTGCCAACCCCACATGACGATGACGCTGGCAAAGCCCAAGTAGGCGTTGGCGACATCGGAGGCCTGCATGCTGTGGTGGGCGCCCCAGAGGCTGCCAATACCCAGAACACTCATGCCCGCCATGCGCCAGCGGAAACTGCGCACGGGCCGGCGCACCAGCCAAAGGATGGCGCCCGTCCCGAACCACCAGGCGAACAGCGCGAACAGCGCAGGCGCCGCGGTGGAAAGCCAGAAATCGTTCATGCGATCACGATCGGTGCGTCGCTCACCACACCGGCTGCACGCGGATCTGGTCCGGCAGCGGGCGGTGCTTGACCGGCAGGAAGAACAGGCGGCCGAAGGTCCAGGCCGCGCCCAGGGCGTGGCGCGCCTGACCCAGCAGACCCATCAGGCCGCCGCGGGCCTTGGCGTTGGCATGGCCTACCGCGCATTCCAGCAGGTGGGTCATGCCGGCGCGAAACACCGGGTGATCGATGTCCAGGTCCACCGGGAACACCTGCGCCGCGATTTCGGAGGTGATGCGAAACACCTCGTAGTCGTATTCGCTCGAATCCAGGCCCATGGCCTCGTGCATTAGGGGGCGCATGTGGTCACGCACATACATCGTCGCGTACACCGCCAGCGTGAAGAAGCGAATCCACAGCGTGTTCAGGCCAGACAGCAAATGGGGTTGAGCCCGCATCAACAGGGCGAAGGATTCGCCGTGGCGGAATTCGTCGTTGCACCAACGCTCGAACCAGCGAAAGATCGGGTGAAAGCGCTTATCCGGATTCTTTTCCAGCTGGCGAAAGATGGTGATGTAGCGGGCGTAGCCGATCTTCTCGGACAGGTAGGTCGCATACAGGATGTACTTGGGCTTGAAGAAGGTGTAGGCCTTGTTCTTCTTGAGGCCACCCAGGTCGATGCCCAGGCCCAGGTCCTTGAGCGCCGAGTTGATGAAGCCGGCGTGGCGCGATTCATCGCGCGCCATGTACCGCATCAGCGCCTTGATGTCGGGGTTGGTGACGCGCTTTTGGATCTCGTTGTACAGAATGCAGCCCGAGAACTCCGAGGTGCACGACGAGATCAGGAAGTCCAGAAACTCCTGGCGCAGCTCGGGCGACATGGAGGCCAGGCCCACACGGGCTTCTTCGGCGAAGGCGGCGTCGCGCTGGAAGTGGTCGTGGTTGTTGTCGCCTTCGTACTCCAGGATCATCGCGTCCCATTCCGCGCGCACCGACGAGACGTCCATCTTGTCCATCGCATCAAAGTCGGTGGTGTAAAAGCGCGGCGTCAGCATGGTGCTGCGCGTGGCCTTGGCCATGGCGTCGTCGGCGGTCTCGACCGCGTCGATGAGGTTGGCGAGGGCGTCGTATTCGAGGGTGGCGGTGTTTGGTGCGTTCATGACTGAGCTCTCGTGGCAAGAAGAATCAGGGTCGTTGCGGCGTGCGGCCGGCATCGCGCAGGGGCGCGAACACCGCAACGTTGCTAGGGCCGAAGGACTCCAGTGGGATGCGCGTGCCGGTGGTCGGATCGGACAAGGTCAGGCGGCCGCTGGCATGACCGCTCAAAACAAAAGGTTCGACCGGGCCCATGCCACGACGCAGGCGCTCGCGGGCCAGGGTGCGCAGCGCGCCGCGCAGGAAGCCTTGCTCGCCCTGGAAGCGTGCGATTTCGCGGCGGTCCTGGGCGTCCACCACAGCAACGTCGCCATTGGGCCGGTCTTCGAAATGCAGGGCCCGCTGCCAGGTGATGTCCACCGCCTCAGCGGGCGGTCCGCCCGCCACACGCTGCCAGCCCACCATGCCCAGCGTCGAGATCGCCAAGGCCAGCATGGCCCAGACAGGCCAGGGCAGTCCACGGGCTGTGGGTGGGTTGGCGGTGGCCGTGTGTGCGTTCATGCCGCGGCGATCGGGTCGTTGGCGGCGGTCTCGCGCGCGTCATGGGCCGCTGCAGGGCTCGCAACGGTGCGGGTGGCGACGCCCGGGTTGGCGGTCTGCCAAGCGTCCATCAGCCGCCGGCCCACCGCTTGCGCGTCGGGGATGCAACGCAGCGTGGGCTGCGGATCACGCAGTGCCCAGGGACGAGCATGCGGCGCCAGGTGGAACCACCCAATGCGCTTGTCGCCGGCCAGCGCCAGTGACACATCGCCATGACCGTCGGCATGCACCAGCAGGTCGGCGCCGCGCAGCTGGCGCAGCGGCAGGTTCAGGGTGATCGTGAGCACGATGCCGATGCGCATCACCACGCGGCGCGAGGTGAGGGTGTACAGCGTGGTGCGAGCGACCAGCCAGGCGGTCAGCGCCAGCAGGCCCAGGGCGGCGATCGCCGCCATCGCGCTGAACACCAGCGACGGACCGATGGCAGCTTGCGGGCCTCCGAGCAGGTACAGCGCCTGCAGCGCCATCATGGCGGCGAAGTACACCGCCAGCTTGCGCAGGTGAAAGACATGCAGGCACAAGGCGCCCCACTGCGGGCCACCTTGCCAAAGAATGCGTTCGCCCGCAGGCAGCGCCTCGGGCAAGCCCGGTGCCGCCTCGAACTCGTGCTCGTGGTGCGGGGCGATGTGACGCCCGTCGGTGCCTGCGGTGTCGCTCACGCCAAGGGCTCCTGGCGATCGGGCGTCGCGTAGAGCGTGCCGGCGCCGTAGTAGGCGCTGATCTTTTCTTCCTCGAGCAGCGTCACTTGCTCGGGGTTGCGGGTGCGCGGCACGTTACCGAACTGCGCGCCCAGCAGGGCCTGCACCGCCACTTCGTCCTTGCGGATGCGAGCGAAGGCGATCGGCAGCAGCACGCGGTGACCTGCAGGCACCTGCACCTCGAGGTAGCGGAACATCATCTCGCACTGGTCGATCCACAGATCGGTGACGGTGCCCGCCACTTCGCCGTCGGCGCCGAGCACGGGCAAACCGCGTGGATCGGTGTCGCGCGGTGACACGCCGTGGTCGGCGGCGACGCGCAGCGGCACGATCTTGGCGTGGCCTTCGTGCATGTCGGGAATGTCGGCACGTGCGGCCCAGGCGCCGGGGCCCACGCCGGCCAGCAGCGGGTCACCCACCGGCTCCAGCGGTGCGCCGTTGAAGCGGTGCGCGGGCTGGGCGCTGTAGCTGCCGTCCGGACGGTTGAAGTCGGGCGCGTGGAATTCACGGCCGTCGTCCAGCTTGAAGGTCTTGGCCTCGGGCACGGGCCAACCGGTGACCTGCGGGCCGTTCTCGCGGCCCGGATCCATCGGGTAGCCTTCGCGGTGGTTCTCACGCGCGAGGTAGTAAATGAGGCCTGCGAAAAAGGCCCAGAAGACGTACAGCACAAGCTGTGCGACGTCGACGTACTGGGTAATGGCGCCTGTTCCCATGGGGTTCTCCTAGATTGAGGCGGGGTGAAAAATCATCCCGGCATCTGCGCCAGCCCGAAAGGCTGGGGCGCGTGCTGCACGGGGGTGGACGAACGACGACGCGCCAGCGGCCCCAGGGCCACCAGCACGACGAACAACAAATAGATTTCAAGGTGGAAGACGACGCTGTAGCCCGTCGCCTTCGAGATCAGGGATTCGCCGAGCCAGCCTTGCATCGCCAGATGGCCGGCCAGGTCACGCACCACGCCACCCAGGGCCATGGCCACGCCAGCGGCGGTGGCTTGCACGGCGCCCCAGGCGCCCAGCACCATGCCGGTCAATTCTTTCTCGGGCATCTCCATGGCGGTCAGGAGCATGCCGACCGAGAACAGGCCGCCGGAGAAACCGATCAAGCCTGCGCCGAAGCGAAACAGGTTCGGCGCTTCAAGCGGCGCCGAGAAGATCACGCAGGCAAAGGCCGGCAGTCCGAGCAAGGCGCCAGCGGCGGCCAGACGCACGGCATCGACGCCGCGCCCCAGCAGACGGGCCGCCAGCATGAAGGCCAGCAGCGCACCGCCGGCCGACAAGGCGGTGAGTGCGCTGGTCAGGCCCACGTCCAGCCCCAGCACTTCGCCGCCAAAGGGCTCGAGGATGATGTCCTGCATGCTGAAGGCGGCAGTGCCCAGACCCACCGTCCACAGAAAACGGCGCATCTTGGGCAGGGCCATCAGGCGCTGCCAGTTACGGCGAAAGCCGTCGGGTTCGCGCGCGCCGCGCCGGGCGCCACGCGCCTCTTGTTTCCACAGCGACATCAGGTTCAAGACGACCACCAGAACCGCCGCACCCTGCACCACCTGGATCAGACGCACCGGGCTGAATTTCGCGAGCAGGCCGCCCAGCATCGCGCTGCCCGCGATCAGACCCACCAGCAGCATGGCGTACAGGAGGGCCACCACGCGCGGACGCTTGTCTTCGGGCGCCACGTCATTGGCCAGGGCAATACCAGCTGTTTGCGAAATCTGCAGGCCCGCGCCCACCACGATGAAGGCCAGTGCCGCGCCCGTGCGACCCAGCCACATGGCGGGCGTGGTGTCGGCCTCGGACAGCAGCAGCAAGGCAAACGGCATGATCGCCAGGCCGCCGAACATCAGCAGCGTTCCGATCCACAGATAAGGCAGGCGGCGCAGGCCCAGCACCGAGGGGTGCGTGTCGCTGCGGTAGCCGATGAAGGCGCGCATCGGCGCAAAGACCAGGGGCAGGGCGACGGACAGCGCCACCCACCAGGCTGGCACGCCCAGCTCCACGATCATCACGCGATTGAGCGTGCCCACGAGCAAGGCGGTGGTGATGCCCACCGCCACCTGGAACAGAGACAGGCGTAGCAAGCGTGCCAGCGGCAGGTCGGGCGAGGCTGCGTCCGCGAAGGGGACGTAGCGGTTGAAAACGCCGAGCAGCGCGGGCGGCAAGCGCCAAGCCTTGGTCATGTCCGTTTCCACTCCCACGCCTGCGAGGTGTAGAAGCCACTGGCCACGCGTTCCGTGCGACCTTCTTGCCAGCCCAGGGGGCCCAGACCGGCCACCAGGGCTTCGCGCAGCACCGGCTCGGCCTGCGGCTCGAGTGAAGGCGAACGGTCCGAGCGGGGGAATAGACGTCCGACGCGGTGCATCACGGCCAAGAGCGGCGTGCGCGGCGCGAACGTGAACAGCATGGAGCGCTTGGTGCGGTGTGACAGGCGCGTGAGCGCCTGCACGATGTCGGGCGTGTCGTAGTGAATCAGCGAGTCCATCGCCACCACATGGTCGAACTCGCCCAGGGCTTCATCGAGCATGTCGCCTGCGCGAAAGTCGATGCGGCCCATCATCGCGTGTCCTGCCAGGCGATGGCGCTCGCGCGCCAGGTTCACCAGGGTGGGCGAGAGGTCGATGGCGATCACATGCGCGCCGCGTTCGGCCGCCACTTGGGCCAGTGCGCCGGTGCCGCAGCCCGCGTCGAGCAGGCGCAGACCGTCCATGCGCGGGGGCAGCCACGACAACAGGTTCTCGCGCATGCGGTCTCGGCCCGCGCGCACCGTGGCGCGGATCCGACCGACGGGCGCATTGGAGGTCAGGCGCTCCCAGGCCTGCACCGCAGTGCGATCGAAATAGTGTTCGATCTGGCCGCGGCGTTCGAGGTAGCGCGGATCGGGCTGCATGTCAGTCGTATCCCAGCAGGTCAAAGATGTCGCGGTCCTTCATGGGCACTGCGGGCAGCGGGTCGGCCCCCAGCCACAGCTTGGCGGCCAGGCGCATGTATTCGTCTTTGACCGCCTGCAGGCCGGGCGAGTCTTCCATCTCAAAGAGCGTGGACTTTTTGAGACGGCTGCGACGGATCGCATCCAGATCGGGGAAGTGCGCCGCCAGCTGCAGGCCGGTGCGGTCGTTGAACTTGTCGATCTGGTCGGTGGCGGCGCTGCGATTGGCGATGACACCGCCCAGACGCACGTTGTAGTTCTTGGACTTCGCGCCAATCGCTTGCACGATGCGGTTCATCGCGAAGATGGAGTCGAAGTCGTTGGCGGTGACGATCAGCGCGCGGTCGGCATG
>CANHSE010000041.1 GCA_947463025.1 Comamonadaceae bacterium | reverse complement strand
GGCCCAAGGGCGCATCGCAGCCCTGGACATCCCCGATCAGGTAGAGTGCCATGGTGTTCGATTCTCCCCCTGAACGATGGACGTCCTGCTGATCGCGCTGTTGACCCTTCTCAACGGCGCGTTCGCCATGTCCGAGCTGGCCCTGACCGCCAGCCGCAAGGCCCGCCTGCTGGCGCTGGCCGAGACGGGTGACACGGGCGCGCAAGCCGCGCTGCGCCTGATGGAGCAGCCCACCCAGTTTCTCTCGACGGTGCAGGTGGGCATCACCTCGATCGGGGTCTTGAACGGCATCATCGGTGAGGCGGCCTTCAGCGCCGGCCTGGCCCACTGGCTCACCGGCCTGGGGATACGCCCCGGGGCGGCGGGCATTGCGGCCACCGCCATCGTGGTGGCCCTCATCACCTTCATCACCATCATCTTTGGCGAGCTGGTGCCCAAACGCATCGGGCAGCTGTATCCCGAGGCGGTTGCGCGCTGGATGGCGCGCCCGATGGCCGGCCTGGCACGGGCGGCGGGGCCCTTTGTGTGGCTGCTGTCGGCCGCGACGCAGGCCGTGCTGCGCCTGGTGCGCATCGACACCGGCCGCACCCGCGCCATCACCGAGGAAGAACTCACGCACAGCCTCGAGGAAAGCGTGGACGCCGGCGTGATCGCGCAGCACGAGCGCCAGATGGTGCAAAACGTTTTTCATCTGGACGACCGCAACCTCACCTCGATGATGCTGCCCCGCTCGGACATCGAATGGCTGGACGCCAGTCTGTCCGTTTCGCAGGCACTGGCCCAGGCCGGGCGCCTGGGGGCGCACTCCTGGTACCCGGTGTGCCGGGGCTCCCTCGACGATGTGCTCGGTGTGGTGAGCGTGTCGCGCCTCTTGTCCCTGGACCCGCAGCAGGCGCAGCAGCCGATCGAGACCCACGCGGTGCCGGCTTCCTTCTTGCCCGAGACGCTCACCGGCATGGAGCTGCTCGAGCAGTTTCGCGCGCACTCGGCGCGCATGGTGTTTGTGGTCGATGAATACGGCGTGGTGCAGGGGCTGATGACCCCGCACGATCTGCTGGAGGCCATCACCGGCGAGCTGCAGCCTGTGCAACAGGCCGAGGCCTGGGCCACTCGCCGAGAAGACGGCTCCTGGTTGCTCGATGGCCTGATGCCCGTGTCCGAGCTGAAGGCGCGGCTCGATCTGCGCGCCGAGCTGCCCGACGAGGATCGTGGGCGCTACAACACCCTGGCGGGCCTGCTGATGGCGGTCAGCGGTCATTTGCCCGTGGTGGCCGAGCGCATCGAGTGCGCAGGCTGGGTGTTCGAGGTGGTCGACCTGGACGGCAAGCGCATCGACAAGGTGCTGGCCCAACCCCGGGCCGCGAAGGCCTGACCCCAGCTCAATCGAGCAAGGCCCGACGCAGGGGCTCGACCCACACCTTACGGGCCGGGTCATACACCCCCGAGAAATCCGAGGCCCATTCCCACCAGGCCCAGCCGATGCCGCGGCGCTCGGCCTCGTCGCGCACCAGGCGCGCGTAGGCGGCCCGCGAGGCCAGATCGCCCGCGCGGTAGGCGCCGAATTCACCCAGGTGCACGGGCACCCCGTTGGCGCGGTTCCAGCGCAGCGCCGCGTCCAGGGCCTGCACCACCTGCGCGCGCTGGGCCTCGTCGCAGCAACGGGTGCCGGTGGGAAACGGGTTCGCGCGCCAGGTTACCCCCTGGTGGGTGAACTCGAAGGGGTCGTAGCTGTGGATCGCCACGATCAGGTAGGCGTCGGGTGGCAAGCGCAAGGCGGGCAGAGCGCGCGGGTGGCTCCAGTCGCCCGGTCCGATCAGGACCACCCGCGTGGGGTTGCTCGCCCGCACCGCCGCCAGCAGGCGCGCCGCCAATCGGTTCCAGCGCTCGCCCTCGAGCGTGCCGTGGGGCTCATTGAGCAACTCGAACAGCAGCTGCGGCGGCCGGTCGCGATGGCGCCAGGCGATCTGTCGCCACAGGTTCACCAGCCGCTCCTCGAGTACCGCCGGATCGACCGCGAACTCCCCCGGGTGCAGGGGGCCGCCGGTCAATTGCATGTAATGGTGAACGTTCAGGATCACGCGCACGCCGCGTGCCAGCAGCGCATCGACCACGCCGTCTACCCGGCGGGCGAAGGCCTCGTCGATGCGGGCATCGGCCGTGGGCGCGGCATGGTTGCTCCAGCGCACCGGCAGGCGCACCGTCTGAAAGTGACGCGTGGCCAGTTCGATGAAGCGCGGCTCCAGGCGCACCCCCCAGTCGCCCTCGCGCGGTGCGTCCAGCATGTTGCCCAGATTGATGCCCCGGCCCAGGCCGTGGGCGATGGCGCAGGCCTCGCGGCTCACGGCGTGGCAGTCCTGCGCGGGGGCGCTGTGGGCGTCTCGGGGCCCGATGGCCAGCAGGCACAGGGCCAGGATGAAGGGCATTTGCATCCGGTTCATCCTGACGCGGAACGTGCGCGGCCTGGGTAAGCAGTCGTATCTCCCCGGGGTCTAGGGTTTTCACTAGGGGAGAACTGTACATACCAGAACAGTCCGGCCCTGTCGCAGCGGACAAGAATGACGGATTGCAAAGCGGGTGCGGGAGACCGTGCGCGCCGGAAGAAAGAACCATGACGCAAGAGACATTTCCGCAACTGCTCGTGCAGCATGCAGCCAAGCAGGGTGAGCGCGCTGCTTTGCGCGAAAAGGAATACGGCATCTGGCAGACCCTGACCTGGTCGCAACTGGCCGTCCTGGTCGAACACCTGGCTTGCGGCCTGCACCAGGCCGGTCTGGTGCGCGGTGACCATATGGTGGTGGTGGGCGCCAACCGCCCCCGCCTGTACGCCACGATGCTGGCCGCCCAGTCCTTGGGCGCAATCCCGATTCCCCTGTACCAAGACGCCGCGGCGCCCGAGTGCGTCTTTCCGATCAACAACGCGCAGGTGCGCTTTGCCTTCGCCGAGGACCAGGAGCAGGTCGACAAGCTGCTAGAGGCGCGCGCCCAGTGCCCGCAGCTGCAGTCGATCTACTACGACGACCCGCGTGGTCTGCGCAAATATGACGAGCCCGGCCTGGGCTCGATCGACGACTTGGTGGCAGCCGGCCAGGCCTACGCGGGTCAGCACCCCGAATTCTTTCGCGCCGAGGTGGGGCAAGGCCGCGCCGCCGATGTGGCGGCGATGTTCTTCACCTCCGGCACCACGGGCACGCCCAAGGGCGTGGTGCACACCCACAGCAGCCTGATCGACCGTGCCACCGCGGGCGCCGAGTTCGATCACCTGACCGAGCGCGAGGAGGTGCTGGCCTACATGCCGCCGGCCTGGATCGGCCAGAACATCTTCAGCTATGCGCAGTGGCTGGCGTGTGGCTATGTGGTCAATTGCCCCGAATCGGCGGCCACGGTGATGATCGATCTCAAGGAGATCGGCCCCACCTACTACTTCGCGCCGCCGCGCGTGTTCGAGAGTTTGCTCACGACCGTGATGATCCGAATGGAAGATGCCAGCGCCCTCAAGCGCGCCATGTTCCACCGCTTCATGGATGTTGCGCGCCGTGTCGGCCCGCAATTGCGCGATGGCAAGTCGGTGGGCCTGTTTGACCGCATCGCCTACGCCATCGGCAACCTGCTGGTGTACGGCCCGCTTCGCAACAGCCTGGGCTTTTCGCGTGTGCGCGTGGCCTACACCGCTGGCGAGGCGATCGGCCCTGATCTCTTTACCTTCTACCGTGCGATCGGCATCAACCTCAAGCAGCTGTATGGCTCCACCGAGACCGCGGTGTTCGTGTGCATGCAGCCCGATCACGAGGTGCGCGCCGACACCGTGGGCGTGCCGTGTCGCGGGGTCGAGATCGAAGTCGCGGCCAATGGCGAGATCCTGGTGCGCTCGCCTGGCCTGCTCAAGGAGTACTACAAAAATCCGGAGGCCACCGCCGAAGTCAAGACGGCCGATGGCTGGTACCACACGGGCGATGCCGGCTTCCTGGACGCCCACGGCCATCTGAAGATCATCGACCGCGCCAAGGATGTCGGCCAGCTGGCCAACGGCGCCATGTTTGCGCCCAAGTACATCGAGAACAAGCTGAAGTTCTTCCCCCACATCAAAGAGGCTGTGGCGATGGGTGATCGACGTGACAAGGTCTGCGCCCTGATCAACATCGATTTCGATGCGGTGGGCAACTGGGCTGAGCGGCGCAACCTGCCCTATGCCGGCTACACCGACCTGGCGGCCAAGCCCGAGGTCTACGAGTTGATCCGCGAGTGCGTCGAGAAGGTCAATGCCGACCTGGCTGCCGACGAGCGCCTGGCCGGTTCGCAGATTCACCGCTTCATGGTCTTGCACAAAGAGCTCGATGCCGACGATGGCGAGCTCACACGCACCAACAAGGTCCGCCGCGGTTTCATCGCCGACAAGTACGGCGTGCTGATGGACGCCCTCTATGGCGGCAAGACCGAGCAGTTCATCGAAACCCAGGTGAAGTTCGAAGATGGCCGCACCGGCAGCGTGAGCGCCACGCTCAAGATCGTCGACACCCGCACCTATGCCCCCGTGAAGGCCGCCGCATGAACACGCTGACCGAACCGACCGACCTCGGTCCCGCGCGCCGCGCGGGTGAGGTGATCATGGATGTCCAGAACATCTCGCTGGCGTTTGGCGGCGTGAAGGCGTTGACCGATATCTCTTTCGATGTGCGTGAACATGAGATCCGCGCCATCATCGGGCCCAATGGCGCCGGCAAGTCCTCGATGCTCAATTGCATCAACGGCGTGTATCAGCCGCAGCAAGGCGAGATCACCTTCCGGGGTCAGCACTTTCGCCACATGAACTCGCGCCAGGTGGCCGAGATGGGCATCGCCCGTACCTTCCAGAACCTGGCGTTGTTCAAGGGCATGAGCGTCCTAGACAACATCATGTCCGGGCGCAACCTGAAGATCAAAAGCAACCTGTTTCTTCAGGCCCTGCGCATCGGCCCGGCAGAGCGCGAGGAGATCCGCCACCGCGAGTACGTCGAGCGGATCATCGACTTCCTAGAGATCCAGGCTTTTCGCAAGACCGCGGTGGGCCAGATGCCGTACGGACTGCAAAAGCGCGTCGACCTGGGTCGCGCCCTGGCCATGGAGCCGAAGGTGCTGCTGCTCGACGAGCCCATGGCGGGCATGAACATGGAGGAAAAGCAGGACATGTGCCGCTTCATCCTCGACGTCAACGAAGAATTTGGCACCACAGTGGTCTTGATCGAACACGATATGGGGGTGGTCATGGATATCTCTGACCGAGTCGTGGTGCTCGATTACGGCAAGAAGATCGGGGATGGCACCCCCGATGAAGTACGCAAGAACCCGGAAGTGATCCGCGCGTACCTAGGCACGTCGCACTGAAGGGGCAAGACGACATGGGATTCTTTCTCGAAGCAACGCTAGGCGGTCTGATGACCGGCATGCTGTATTCGCTGGTAGCCCTGGGGTTCGTGCTCATTTACAAGGCCTCGGGCGTGTTCAATTTCGCGCAGGGCGCGATGGTGCTCTTTGCCGCGCTGGCGATGGCCCGTTTCTCCGAGTGGTTCCCGCAGTTGCTAGGGCTGGACAGCAAGGTGCTGGGCAATCTGCTGGCGCTGGCGGGCGCCATGCTGCTGATGGTGGCAGTCGCCTGGCTGATCGAGCGCCTGGTCCTGGGTAAGCTGGTGAACCAGGAGGGCATCACCCTCCTCATGGCCACCCTGGGCATCACCTATTTCCTGGATGGTTTCGGCCAGACCCTCTTTGGCAGCGAGATCTACAAGATCGACATCGGCTTGCCCAAGGACCCGATCTTCCTGCTCGAAAGCATTTTCCAGGGCGGTGTGCTTGTGAACAAAGAAGACCTTTATGCCGCCGTCATCGCGGCAGCCTTGGTCATTTCACTGAGCATGTTCTTTCAGTACACCAGCACCGGGCGCGCGTTACGTGCGGTGGCCGACGACCACCAGGCGGCCCAGAGCATCGGAATTCCGCTCTCGCGCATCTGGGTGATCGTCTGGAGCGTGGCGGGCTTCGTGGCGCTGGTGGCTGGCGTGATTTGGGGCTCGAAGTTGGGCGTCCAGTTTTCTCTGAGCCTGGTGGCCCTGAAGGCCTTACCGGTGGTGATCCTGGGCGGCCTGACCAGCGTACCCGGCGCCATCATTGGCGGTCTGATCATCGGCGTGGGCGAGAAGCTCTCAGAGGTATTCCTCGGTCCCGCCTTGGGCGGCGGCATCGAGATCTGGTTCGGCTATGTGCTTGTGCTGCTGGTGCTGCTGGTCCGCCCGCAGGGCCTGTTTGGCGAAAAGATCATCGATCGGGTATGACAGACGTGATCGATGACCTTTAAAGATTGTTGGAAAGTAAACGAGCATGTTTTACCGAGAGAACGGCCAGTTCAAGACCACCTACCGCAGTGACCTGCAGATCTTCCCGATTGCCCAGGACCGGATCGGCGTATTGCTCTTGCTGGCGTTTGCCTTTATCGCCGTGCCCCTGATGGCCGATGAATACATTTTCCGGGCTATCCTGATTCCGTTTCTGATCCTCTCGCTGGCGGCACTCGGGCTGAACATTCTGGTGGGCTATTGCGGCCAGGTATCCCTGGGTACGGGAGCTTTCATGGCAGTGGGCGCGTATGCCGCCTACAACTTCCTCGTTCGCATCGAGGGCATGCCGCTGCTGGCCGCCATCCTTTTGGGGGGCGTATGCGCCACGGTCGTAGGCGTCCTGTTCGGGATCCCGAGCCTGCGGATCAAGGGGCTGTACCTGGCTGTGGCCACCCTGGCCGCACAGTTTTTCGTCGATTGGACGTTCCTGCGAATTTCCTGGTTCACGAATAACTCATCGTCTGGCTCGGTCTCGGTGAGCAACCTGCATGTATTCGGTTTGCCGATCGAGTCCCCGCTGCAGCGGTACATGCTATGCCTGGCCTTCGTCGCCGTGTTCGCCTTGCTTGCCAAGAACCTAGTGCGAAGCGCGATCGGACGCGAGTGGATGGCGATCCGCGACATGGACGTGGCTGCTGCCGTGATCGGTATTCGGCCGATGTACGCCAAGCTCACGGCCTTCGCAGTCAGCAGCTTCATCGTGGGCGTCGCTGGCGCCCTCTGGGCTTTTGTCTACCTGGGCTCCTGGGAGCCCGCCGCCTTCTCCATCGACCGCAGCTTCCAGTTGCTGTTCATGGTGATCATCGGCGGCCTGGGCTCGATCATGGGCAGCTTTTTCGGCGCTGCCTTCATCGTGGTGTTGCCGATCTTCCTGAATCAGGCCCTGCCTGCGCTGGGCGGTCTCGTGGGTGTCGTGATCAGCACGGCTCTTGTGGCCCACGTGGAACTGATGATTTTTGGTGCCCTGATCGTGTGGTTCCTGATCGTGGAGCCGCACGGCCTGGCCAGACTGTGGTCGATTGGCAAGCAGAAGCTTCGCCTGTGGCCCTTCCCGCATTGACATGTTCGATTTCCAGCGGCCGACGGGCCTATCGTTCCCTCAGCGCTGACGAGCGCTTTTCGATCCACGGAGACAAAGCATGAAACTCAAGACCATCGCAAGTGCAGCGCTGTTTGTCGCTGCGGCTGCGGGCGCCCTGATCACCGCGCCGGTATCGGCGCAGGAAAAGGTGCAGTTCTTCCCCAGCCTGACGGGCCGTACCGGTCCGGTCGCGCCCAATGCCACGCCCTTTGCCAACGGCTACGCCGACTACATGAAGCTGGTCAATGCACGCGGCGGTATCAACGGCGTGAGGACCCTGGTCGAAGAGTGCGAGACGGCGTATGCCACCGACCGCGGCGTCGAGTGCTACGAGCGTCTCAAGGGCAAGCATGGTGGCGCCACGGTGTTCCAGCCGCTGTCCACCGGTATCACCTTCGCATTGACCGAGAAGATCCCTGCCGACAAGATCCCCATGATCACTTCGGGCTACGGTCGCAGTGACAGCGCCGATGGTGGCGTTTTCAAGTGGAACTTCCCCCTGATCGGCCACTACTGGGTGGCGGGCGACACCGTCCTGCAGCACATCGCCAAGAAGGAAGGCGGCTGGGACAAGCTGCGTGGCAAGAAGATCGCCGTTGTCTATCACGACAGCCCCTTCGGCAAGGAGCTGCTGCCCATCGTCGAAGAGCGTTCCAAGATGCATGGCTTCACGCTGCAACTGCTGCCCGTGCCCGCCCCTGGCGTGGAGCAGAAGGCAGTTTGGCTCCAAGTGCGTCAGCAGCGTCCTGACTTTGTGGTCATGCAAACCTGGGGTGTCATGACCCCCACCGCGATCAAGGAAGCGATTGCCACCGGCTATCCGCGCGAAAAGATGTTTGGCACCTGGTGGAGCGGCGCCGAGCCGGACCTGCGTGACATCGGTGCAGCGGCCAAGGGCTACAGCGCCGTGATGATGCAGCACGGCGCTGAACCCAATGCCCCCGTGGTCAAGGAGATCCTGGCCAAGGTGCATGACAAGAACCAAGGCACGGGCCCGCGCGACGAAGTCGGCCAGGTGCTGTACATGCGCGGCGTGGTCGGCGCGATGCTGGCAACCGAGGGCGTGCGTGCAGCGCAAGAACGCTTCGGCAAAGGCAAGGTCATGAACGGCGAGCAGGCGCGCTGGGGCTACGAGAACCTGAACCTCACCCAACCCAAGCTCGATGCGTTGGGCTTCAAGGACGTGATGCGCCCGGTCTCGACCAGCTGCGCCGACCACATGGGGTCGGCTTGGGCCCGCGTGCACACCTGGGACGGCGCAAAGTTCACCTGGGCGTCCGACTGGCTGCAGGCCGATGACCAGATCATTCGGCCGATGGTGCGTAGCTCTGCCGAAAAGTACGCTGGCGAGAAGAAGTTGACCCGTCGCACGCCGGCCGACTGCCAGTCCTGATCCAGCTTGCGCTGGTGTTGGCGGCTCGAAAGAGCCGCCAATCGAAAGGCTTCGCGCCCATCGGGCTCTCGCCTTTCGATTGGTAAAGAGAGAACCATGTCCCACTCCAACATCGTCCTGAACGTCAACGGCATCGAGGTGATCTACAACCATGTGATCCTCGTGCTCAAGGGCGTGTCCTTGCAGGTGCCTCAAGGCGGCATCGTCGCCATCCTCGGCGGCAACGGCGCGGGCAAGACCACCACGCTGCGCGCGGTATCCAACCTGCTCAAAGGTGAGCGCGGTGAAGTGACCAAGGGCAGCATCGAGCTGCGTGGCGAGCGCATCGAAAACCTCACTCCCGCCGATCTGGTGCAGCGCGGGGTGGTGCAGGTGATGGAGGGGCGCCACTGCTTTGCCCACCTGACCATTGAAGAAAACCTGCTCACGGGCGCCTACACCCGCAAGGACAAGGGCGAGATCACCGCCAACCTGGAGAAGGTCTACAACTACTTCCCGCGCCTGAAGACACGCCGCACCTCGCAGGCCGCCTACACCTCGGGCGGTGAGCAGCAGATGTGCGCCATCGGGCGCGCCCTCATGGCCAACCCCTCGCTGGTGTTGCTGGACGAACCCTCCATGGGCCTGGCCCCGCAGATCGTGGAGGAAGTGTTCGAGATCGTGAAGGACCTCAACGTCAAGGAGAAGGTCACCTTCCTGCTCGCCGAGCAGAACACCAATATGGCGCTGCGCTATGCCAACTACGGCTACATCATGGAAAGCGGGCGCGTCGTGATGGATGGCCCTGCCTCAGATCTGGCGAACAACGAGGACGTCAAGGAGTTCTACCTGGGCGTGGGCGGCGGCGAGCGCAAGAGCTTCAAGGACGTCAAGAGCTACAAGCGGCGCAAGCGCTGGTTGGCCTAGGCGCCGCCAGCAATTTCCTGCAGCGCCGCGAGGTCTAGCACCTCGATCGACCCATACCCAATCCGCAGGATGCCCGCGTCCTGCATCTCGTGGAGCGCGCGATTGGCGATCTGGCGTGACACGCCCGAGAGCCGCCCGATTTCTTCCTGAGAGATGTCCAGCTGGCGGGTGGTGCCGGGATAGAGATCGGGATTGAACAGACTGGCCAGGCAGTAGGCCACCTGCGCCTTCGTGTTATTGAGCCGCAGGCTTTGCACCATCGCGATGAAATGCCCGAGGCGCGCATTGAGCTGTCCGATCAGCCAGGCCGAGAAGGGGTGGCTGTCCTGCATCAGCCACTGGAAGGTGGCGCGTGGCATGAAGGCCACCACGCTGTCGCGGATGGCGACCACGTCGTAGGGCCGCAGCTCGCCCTTGATCACCGCGCCTTCGCCCACCCAGGCGCCGGAGGGCACGCCGATGAAGCTGGCGCTCTTGCCGCCGGCGGTGATGGTCTCGACTTTGAGCATGCCGTGCACGACGCCAACCCAATGCGCCGAGGGCGTCCCGCGCGCGCAGACCATGGCGCCTGTTTCGAAGGAGCGCACGAGCGTTTCGCGCTGGACGCGCTCGGCCTGCGCCAGGGTCAGGCTGGCCATCCAGGGCGAGCCATCCAGGAACTTGCGGAGCGCGTCGGAATTCACTTCAGAGAAGAGTGGGGGCTTGCGAGCGATTCTGCACCGCCTCGAGCTCGGGTTAACCCTAAACGGGCGCACGGGGCAATTGGTGAGTCTCGGACAATATTTAGAGCGTACTCCTCGTAGATTGGGAGTATGACTGCACCGAACTTCGACGCACAGGAGCGACGCGACCCCGCGCAACGCGAGGCGGCCTTGATGGCCGCACTTTCGAACCATGTGGCCCATGCCCAGGCCAGCGCGCCGGCCCAGGCCGAACGACTGCGGGGTGTCGACGCGCGCGCGATCACCAGCCGCCAGGCGCTAGCCCAATTGCCCGTCTTGCGTAAAAGTGAACTGCTCGAGGCGCAGCAAGCGCAGCGGGGCGTCGAGCCCTTCGCCGGCTTTTCCGCCAGCGGCTGGCGCGGGCTGAAGACGCCGCGCCGTGCGCGCCGCGTGTTCCAGTCGCCCGGGCCTTTGTACGAGCCGCAGGGCCAGGACCTGGACTTCTTTCGCATGGCGCGCGCGATGCATGCCGCCGGTTTTGTGGACGGGGACTTGATCCACAACGGCTTTAGCTACCACCTCACGCCCGCCGGCATGATGATGGAAGGCGGCGCCTTCACCCTGGGCTGCTCGGTGTTCCCCGGCGGTGTGGGCAACACCGAGTTGCAGCTGGCGGCGATGGCCGACCTGCGCCCGCATGGTTTTGCCGGCACGCCCAGCTTCTTGAAGATCCTGCTGGAAGCGGCACAGGCCAAGGCCCAGACCCTGTCGGTGACCAAGGCGCTGTTTAGCGGCGAGGCCTTCCCGCCTTCGCTGCGTGACTGGATGCGTGAGCGCGGTGTTGAGGGCTATCAGTGCTACGCCACGGCCGATGTGGGTCTGATCGCCTATGAGACCTCGGCACGCGAGGGCCTGGTGTTGGACGAGGACGTGATCGTCGAGATCGTGCGTCCGGGCACGGGCGATCCGGTGCCCGAAGGCGAGATCGGCGAGGTGGTGGTGACGGCGCTGGACGCCGACTATCCCTTGATCCGCTTTGGCACCGGCGATCTGAGCGCGGTGTTGCCCGGGCATTGCCCCACGGGCCGCACGAACACCCGTATCCGCGGCTGGCTGGGCCGCGCCGACCAGACCACCAAGATCCGCGGCATGTTCGTGCACCCGGGGCAGGTGGCCGAGGTGGCGCGCCGCCATCCTGGCGTGGGTCGGGTGCGGCTGGTGGTGGAGGGCACCATCGGCGATGAGCGCATGGTGCTGCATGCCGAGACGGCGGCCACCTCATCGCAGCTGGCCGAGCAGATGGTGGCGTCGGTGCGCGATGTCACCAAGCTGCGTGGCGAAGTGAACCTGGTCGCGCCGGGCTCGCTGGCGGCCGATGGCAAGGTGATCGACGACCAGCGTAGCTACAAGTAGTTTGGTTGCTGTTTTTCTCCGGCCCGGCGCGGGAAGGCTTCGCGCAGGCCCGAACCCAATACCC
This sequence comes from Comamonadaceae bacterium, assembly GCA_947463025.1. Classification (GTDB taxonomy): domain Bacteria; phylum Pseudomonadota; class Gammaproteobacteria; order Burkholderiales; family Burkholderiaceae_C; genus Ramlibacter. The sequence goes on along the minus strand of CANHSE010000041.1, from coordinate 6,590 downwards.
GAGCGAACCACTCCGCTAGTAAATGTTCCATTGACAGTACATTAGGAGCAGCTCAGGATAAGGGGGTGGAAAACTCCCGCGCCTCCAATCTGCCGCTGCCCAAATACCACCGGGTCTACCTGGTGTTGCGCCAGCAGTTGGACGAAGGCCGCTTCGCCGACGGTGTGCCGGGCGAACTGGCGCTGATGGAGTCGTTTGGCGTCTCACGGGTCACCGTGCGCCGCGCCCTGGAGCAACTGGCCTCCGAAGGCCTGATCACCCGGCATCCGGGTCGCGCCACCCTGCCCACGCGGGCGCGGGCGCGTGCAGCCGAAGGGCCGGCCGCGACGGCGCCCTCGTCGCAGACCCAACTCACCGGCCTGCTGGAAAACCTGGTCAGCATGGGCCTGCGCACCTCGGTCCATGTCATGGCGCTGGAGACGCTGCCCGCGCCCGAATCGGTGGCCCAGGCCCTCGACGTACCGACGGGCGATCGGGTGCAAAAAGCGGTCCGCGTCCGCAGCACGCGCGAAGGGCCGCTGTCTCGCATGACCACCTGGGTGCCCCTGTCCGTGGCGCGCCCCTTCACGCGCCGCGAGTTGACTCGCAAACCGATCCTGCTGCTGCTCGAAGAAGACGGTGTGCGCGTCGGGCGCGCCGAGCAGACGATCACCGCCGTTCTGGCCGATGCCGAGTCGGCCCAGCAACTGGATGTGCCGATCGGCGGCCCGCTGCTGGCGGTACGCCGCCTGATCTACGACGACAAAGATCGCCCGGTGCAATGGCTGCATGGCCTGTACCGGCCGGATCGCTACGAATACCAGATGCAGCTCTCACGCGTGGGCGGCATCGATGCCAAGGTTTGGGTCAGTAAAGAGTTGTCAGCTCAGTTTCACTAAACGAAGGAGAACACCATGAGCACTCGTCGCCACTTCATCACGCAAACCGCCGCCGGCGCTTCCGCACTGGCTTTCCCCCTGGTGGGCGGGGCGCAGGCCAAGCCGATCAAGGTGGGCGTGCTGCACCCGGTCACTGGCGCACTGGCCTACTCGGGCCAGCAGTGCCGCCTCGGCGCCGAACTGGCGATCGAAGACATCAACAGGACCGGTATCAAGTCGCTGGGTGGCGCCAAGATCGACGCCCTGCTGGCGGACGCGCAATCCACCCCGCAGGCCGGTGTCGCCGAGATCGAGAAGTTCAATGAAGCCGGCGCCAGCGCCGTGGTTGGCGCCTTCGCCTCCGCCATTTGTCTGGCCACCACCCAGGCGGCTGCCAAGTACAACCTGCCCCATGTGGTCGATGTCGGCGTGGCCGACCAGATCGTCGAGCGGGGCCTGAAGAACACCTTCCGCTTTGGCCCCGGCTATCGCAAGTGCGCCGAGGTGGCCGTGGCCAACCTGCACGTGCTGAACACCGCCGCCGGCAAGCCCGCCCGCACTGTGATGATCATTCACGAGGAGTCCTTGTTTGGCACCGGCACCGCCAACCTGCTCTCGCGTGAGTTGCCGGGCTATGGCTACGAAGTCAGGGAAGTGATCAAGCACGCCAACCCCACGCGCGACTTCAATAACATCGTGCTGCGCATGAAGGCCGTCAACCCGGACATCGTGATCCCGGCCAACTACTACAACGAATACGCCCTGCTGGTGCGCACCATGCAGCAGCAGAAGGTCACCCCCAAGGCCATCTACTCGGTGCTGGGCGGCGCGGCCTCGCAGTACAAGTTCGTGAAGGAATTCCCGGACGCGTCTAACGGCATCATCGACTGCAACCACTGGTTCAACCCGCGCGACAAGCGCAGCGCCGACCTGAAAAAGCGTGTCGAGGCCAAGGGCGCCTTCTTCAGCTACGAAGTGTTCATGACCTACACCGCGATGCGCGTGCTGGGTGACGCGATCGAGCGGGCCAAGTCCACCGACCGCGCCGCCATCATCGCGGCGCTGGAGTCGAGCACCTTTGCGGATCACATCATGCCGTACGGCCCGACCAAGTTTGTCAACGGCCAGAACACCGGCGCGCAGCCGCTCATGACGCAGGTGCAGAAGAACGACATCAAGGTGATCATCCCCCGCGACTACCGCGAGGCCGAGCCGATCTTCCCGCTCAAGGCCTGATGTTCGAACTGTCCATCCTGTTTCCCGCAGTCCTCAACGGACTGACCACCGGCGCGGTGTATGCGCTGGTGGCCCTGGGGCTCACGCTGATCTACGGCGTACTGCACATCATCAACTTCGCGCACGGCGCGGCCTTGATGATGGCGTTGTATGGCGTGTACTTCCTGCGCCAGTCCCTGGGGATCGACCCCTACCTCGCCTTGCCGGTGATGGTGGGGGTCATGTTCGTGGCCGGCTACCTGCTGCAGCGGCTTGTGATCGAGCGGGCCAGTCACGGGAAGGACGAAAACATTCTGTTGGTGACCCTGGGTATTTCCATCGTGTTGGAGAACGTGGCGCTGCTCGCGTTTCGCTCCGACACGCGCACCATCGACACCGCTTACACCTTGAGCACGGTGCCGATCGCCGGCGCCATGATCGCCCTGCCCAAGGTGGTGGCCTTCGGCGGTGCGGTGCTGGCTTCGCTCGTGCTGCTATGGCTCATGAGTCGCACGGACCTGGGGCGCGCGATCCGCGCGGTCGCCAAGGAAAAGCAGGGCGCTCGCCTCATGGGCATCAACGTGGAGCATGTGTACGCCATGAGCTTTGGCATCGGCCTGGCCTGCCTGGGTGCGGCGGCGTGTTTCCTCTTGCCCGCGTACTACGTCAACCCTCAGGTCGGCAACGGCTTCGTGTTGGTGGCCTTCACCATCGTGGTCCTGGGCGGCATGGGCAGCTTTGCAGGCGCCTTGCTCGGGGGCTTCTTGATCGGGGTCGTCGAGTCGCTGGGCGGTCTGTGGTTCGGTGAATCGCTGGGGCAGATTGGTATTTTTCTGATCTTTATCGCGGTACTGCTGCTGCGCCCGCAGGGGCTGTTTGGAGCCAAGGCATGAAGCGTGATCTCTCCCTGATCGCGCTGTTTGCGCTACTCGTGGCCTGTGTGCCCCTGGTCACGTCCTCGGGCGTGATCCTCAATTTCGTGATGATGGTGCTCTATGGCGCCCTCATGGCCCAGGCCTGGAACCTGCTGGGCGGCTATGGTGGCCAGTTCTCCTTCGGCCACGCGCTCTTTTTTGGCACCGGCGCCTATGTGCAGGCCATCGCGCAGATGCAGTGGGGGCTCAACCCCTGGCCTGCGTTGGCGCTGGCCATCGTGCTGTCGGCGGCGGTGGGCTTGTTCGTGGGCGCGCTCACCTTCCGCTATGGCCTCAAGGGTTCGTACTTCGCCCTGGTGACGCTGGCCTTTGCCGAGGTGTTTCGTGTGGTGGCCCTTTCGGTACCCTTCACCGGCGCGGGCGTCGGCCTGATGCTGCCGCTGCAAGAAGGTGCCGGCAATATGCAGTTTGGCGGGCGCGCCGGCTTCATCTGGTTGGCGCTGGGCCTGCTGGTGATGGCGCTGGTGATCACCGCCTGGTTGCGTCATTCGCGCTTCGGGGCCTGGCTGCAGGCCGTGCGTGACAACGAAGACGCCGCGCGCGCCATCGGTGTCGATCCTTTCCGCGTCAAACTGGGCGCCATCGGACTGTCTGGCGGTCTCATGGGCGCAGCCGGTGCGTTCTATGTGCAGGTGTTTCAGTACATCGACCCGGCCATCGCCTATGGCGCTCACGCCTCGGTCGAAGCCCTGGTGGCCGCCATCGTCGGCGGCATGGGCACTCTGTGGGGCCCGCTGCTGGGGGCCGCGACGCTGCACCTGCTGTCGGATCTCACGCGCAACCTGTTTGGCAACTTGCCTGGCATCAACATGATCATTTACGGCTGCGTGCTGGTGATGATCGTCATGTTCGCGCCGCGCGGCGTGGCCGGCCTGGGCCGCTCGGTCGTGGCCGTCTGGCGTGCGCAAACCGGCCAAGACAAGCGCAAAGGGGAGGGCGCATGACCGACATGTTGCGCCTGTCTGGCGTTTCCAAGTCCTTCGGCGGTCTGCGTGCGGTGCAGGATGTGACGCTCACCCTGCCTCAGGGGCGGCTCAGTGCCTTGATCGGCCCCAACGGCGCGGGCAAGACCACGCTGTTCGCGCTCATGTCCGGCTTTCTCACGCCCGACACCGGGCGGGTGGAACTCGAGGGGGTGGACATCACCGGTCAGCCCCCGCATCGCAATGCGCGTCGTGGCATGACCCGTACCTTCCAGATCGTGCAGCCCTTCGCCGCGCAGACCGTGCGCGAAAACATCGCGGTGGGCGCGCACCTGCATTGCGCTGACCGCGCCGAGGCGCTGGCGCAGGCCGAGGGCGTTGCGCAGCGCGTGGGTCTGGCCTCGCAATTGGACAAACCTGCGGGCGACCTCACCGTCGCTGGTCGCAAGCGCCTGGAGCTGGCGCGCGCGCTGGCCACCCGGCCCCGTCTGCTGCTGCTGGACGAGGTGCTGGCCGGCCTGAACCCGCAAGAGGTGGGCGAGATGCTCCCCGTGGTGCGCGGCATCGCCGACGAAGGCGTCACTGTGCTGATGATCGAGCACGTGATGCAGGCGGTGATGAACCTGGCCTCGCATGTCTGGGTGCTGGCGCAGGGCCAGTTGATCGCCGAAGGCGCGCCGCACGAGGTGACCCGTGATGCGCGCGTGATCGAGGCGTATCTCGGACATGGAACGGCCAAGCGCCTGGCGGGCGCTGCAACGGGGGCGTCGGCATGAGCGCGCCCCTGTTGGAAGTGGCAGGCTTGCGCAGTGGCTATGGCGCAGTCGAGATTCTGCGTGGCGTCGATCTGGTGGTGAACCCTGGCGAGATCGTCGCCCTTTTGGGCAGTAATGGCGCGGGCAAGTCCACATTCAACAACACGCTGTGCGGCATCGTGCCGACGCGCGCGGGCAGTATCCGGTTCGACGGCCAGTCGCTGGCGGGCACGCACTACCGTGCCATCGTGCAGGCCGGGCTGATCCAGGTACCAGAGGGCCGGCGTGTCTTCCCCAATCTCTCGGTGCTGGAAAACCTGGAGCTCGGAAGCTTCGCTCGCGCTCGCGAGCGTCGCGCTCAGAACCTCGAACGCGTGTTTGGCATCTTCCCCCGCCTCAAAGAGCGCTTGACACAGCTGGCCGGCACCATGAGCGGCGGCGAGCAGCAGATGCTGGCCATCGGCCGCGGGCTGATGGCCGAGCCGCATCTGTTGATCCTGGATGAACCGTCGCTGGGTTTGTCGCCGCTGCTGGTCGAGGAACTGTTCAGCCTCATCTCGCAGCTGCACCAGCAGGGCCTGGCCATCTTGCTGGTCGAACAGAACGTCGGGCAGTCGCTCGAGATTGCGCAGCGCGCCTACGTGATGGAAAACGGCGCGATCGAGTTCTCGGGTCTGCCGGGCGAGCTTCTCGCCAGTGACCGTCTGCGTCGCGCCTATCTGGGCATCTGACGTCGATCATGTCGACCCCCTCTATGCCCATGACCCTGGCCCAGAAGCTGGTGGCCCGCGCCGCGGGGCGCACGCAGGTAACCCCCGGCGAGGTGGTGACGTGCCGGGTCGACTTGGCCATGTTCCATGATTCCTCGGGCCCGCGGCGTCTCAAGCCCATGCTCGAAGACCTGGGCGCGAAGATTTGGGATCCTGCGCGTGTGGTGCTGGTGATGGACCATTACGTGCCCGAGCGCGACGAAGAATCGCGTCGCATTGTGCGCATCGCCCGCGACTGGGCGCGCGACCAGCGGCTGCCGCATGTGTATGACAGCCAGGGCATCTGCCATGTGGTGGTGCCCCAGCATGGCCACATTCGCCCGGGTATGTTCTGCGTGGGGGGCGATTCGCATTCGCCCACCGGTGGCGCATTTGGCGCCTACATGTTTGGCATCGGTAGCACCGAGATGCTGGGCGTGGTCGTGACCGGCGAGATCTGGCTGCAGGTGCCGCGCACCATCGCCCTGGATTGGTCGGGGCGCTTGGCCCCGGGCGTGAGCGCCAAGGACATGATGCTGCACATGATCGGCCGCTTCGGCATGAACGGCGGCGCCTACCAGGCCGTGGAGTTCCGGGGCGAGGCGGTGCGCGCGCTGTCCATGAACGAGCGCATGACCCTGGCCAATATGAGCGCGGAGCTGGGCGCGCAGGCGGGCCTGGTCGCCCCCGATGCCACCACCCTCAAGTGGCTGCGCGCAGCGGGCGTGGACGTCAGTGCTTTGGGCGATCTGTCGCACTGGCGCACCGATGAGGGCGCGCCGCTGGAGCAGCACTCGTTCGATGCGTCCACCTTGGCGCCCCAGGTGGCCGCGCCGCACAGCCCGGCCAACGCCGGCGACGTCACCCGCCACGAAGACACGGCCATTGACGTGGCCTATCTGGGCGCCTGCACCGGCGCCAAGATTGACGACTTGCGAGCTGCCGCCTCGCTGCTACGCGGACGCCGCGCCGCCACGGGCGTGCGCCTGATCGTCGCGCCCGCGACGCAGCAAGACCAGGCGCAGGCCGAGCGCGAAGGGCTGATGCAGGTGCTGCGTGATGCCGGCGCCGAAGTGGGTGCCACCGCCTGCGGCGCCTGTGCTGGCTATGGCGATTCGCTCTCGCAGGCGCGCAGCGTGATCTCCAGCACCGCGCG
>CANHSE010000040.1 GCA_947463025.1 Comamonadaceae bacterium | reverse complement strand
GGCTGGTAATGCCCTGGATGAAGACGTCTTTGTGGGAGCTGGAGGCCATCGGTGGATGCGAGAGTAGGCAGGACGCCTCGACCAGGGATCGCCTCGAGTCGCAGCGCCCCAGTATTGTATCTTATATAAGACATGAGACTCTGAAAAAGCCTGCGCACTGACAGGCCCGATGCCCGGCGAATCCACCTGGCCATGTCGCGGTCACAGCACGACCTGTGCCTAAAATCAGCCCTTTTCGCGGCCCACCTCATTGGGCCGATTTTTCTTTCCTAGAAGGATTGCCATGGCGCTGATCGAAGCCGCTTCGCCCCACACCATGAACACCTATGGGCGTGTGCCCATCGCCCTGTCGCACGGACAGGGCGTGTACGTGTGGGACGTCAACGGCAAGCGCTACCTGGACGCCCTGGCCGGCATCGCCGTCAACACCCTGGGGCACGCCCACCCCAAGCTGGTGCCGGCCCTGCAAGACCAGATTGCCAAGCTGATTCACACCAGCAACTACTACCACATCCCCCTGCAGGAGCAGCTCGCCGCCGCCCTGGTCGAACTGTCAGGTCTGACCAATGCCTTCTTCTGCTCCACCGGTCTGGAGGCCAATGAAGCGGCCCTCAAGCTGGCACGCAAGTACGGGCATGACAAGGGCATCGAACGCCCCGAGATCGTGGTCTACGAGAAAGCCTTCCACGGCCGCAGCATCGCGACGCTCTCGGCCACCGGCAACACCAAGGTGCAAGCCGGCTTCGGGCCGCTGGTGGAGGGCTTCGTGCGCGTGCCGCTCAATGACATCGCTGCGCTCAAGAAAGCCACCGAGGGCAACCCCAATGTGGTGGCCGTGTTCTTCGAGACCATTCAGGGCGAAGGCGGCGTCAACCCCATGCGCGCCGAGTACCTGCGCGACGTGCGCGCCCTGTGCGACCAGAAAGACTGGCTGCTGATGATCGACGAGGTGCAGTGCGGCATGGGCCGTACCGGCAAATGGTTCGCCCACCAGTGGGCGGGCATCCAGCCGGACGTCATGCCCCTGGCCAAAGGCCTGGGCTCGGGCGTGCCGATTGGCGCGGTGGTGGCCGGCCCCAAGGCAGCCCATATCTTCCAGCCTGGCAACCACGGCACCACCTTTGGTGGCAACCCGCTGTCCATGCGCGCGGGCGTCGAGACCATCCGCATCATGAAAGAGGAAGGCCTGCTGGAAAACGCCGCCCGTGTAGGCGCGCACCTCAAGGCGTCGCTCGAGAAGGCACTGGCCGGCGTCAAGGGCTTCAAGGAAATCCGCGGCCAGGGCCTGATGCTCGGCATCGAACTGGATCGCCCCTGTGGCGCGCTGGTGGGCCGCGGCGCCGAAGCGGGCCTGCTTTTCAGCGTCACGGCCGACACGGTGGTGCGCCTGGTGCCGGCCCTGATCCTGACGCAGGCCGAAGCCGACGAGATCGTGGCCCTGCTGGTGCCCCTGATCAAGGCCTTCCTGGCGGAATGACCATGACCCTCCGGCACTACCTGCAGTTCACCGACCTGACGGCCGATGAATACGCCTGGCTGTTCAAGCGCACCGCCCTGATCAAGCACAAGTTCAAGACCTACGAGAAATACCACCCGCTGGCCGATCGCACACTGGCCATGATCTTCGAGAAGGCCTCGACCCGCACCCGCGTGAGCTTCGAGGCGGGCATGTACCAACTAGGCGGCAGCGTGGTGCACCTGACCACCGGCGACAGCCAAATGGGTCGGGCCGAGCCCATCGAAGATTCGGCACGCGTGATCAGCCGCATGGTCGATCTGGTGATGATCCGCACCTACGGCCAGGACAAGATCGAACGCTTCGCTGCGCATTCGCGCGTGCCCGTGATCAACGGTCTGACCAACGAATTTCACCCCTGCCAGATCCTGGCCGATCTCTACACCTTCCTGGAACACCGCGGCCTGGATGCCCAGGGCCAGCCCGATCCGGCGGCCCTGCGAGGCAAGGTGGTGGCCTGGGTGGGCGATGGCAACAACATGGCCAACACCTGGCTGCAGGCGGCCGATTTGCTGGGGTTCACCGTGCACGTGAGCACACCCTCGGGCTACGAGGTCGATCAGGCGGTGGCGGGCATTCGAAGCAGCCAGAGCTACAAGGTCTTTCAGGATCCCAAGGAAGCCTGCCGCGGCGCTGACCTGGTCACCACGGACGTTTGGACCAGCATGGGCTTCGAGGCCGAGAACGAGGCCCGCAAGAAAGCCTTCGCGGATTGGTGCGTCGACACCGACATGATGTCGGTGGCCAAGTCCGACGCCCTCTTCATGCACTGCCTGCCCGCGCACCGCGGCGAAGAAGTGCAGGCCGACGTGATCGACGGCCCCCAATCCGTCGTCTGGGACGAAGCCGAAAACCGGATGCATGTGCAAAAGGCGCTGATGGAGTTTCTGCTTCTGGGCCGGGTGGCCTGACCCTGCGCGTGGCGCAAGTCGATCATCCCTGCGTCAGCTGCGGCGCGTGCTGCGCCAGCTTCCGAGTCGATTTTGCGGTCTACGAGCTCGATGACATGGGTGGGCGCGTGCCGGCGGGTCTGGCCGTTGAAGTCAATGGAAGTACCTGCCGCATGCGAGGCACCGACCATGTCCCGGTACGCTGCGCCGCCCTCACTGGGAAGGTGGGCCAGCAGGTCGCCTGCGGCATTTACGAATGGCGGCCAGCGCCGTGCCGCGAGTTTGAAGCGGGCAGTCACGCCTGCGGCATCGCGCGCATGCGGCACGGGATGGCGCCGCTGGAGGGGACGATTCTCTAAACCTGGCGGTGCAGCCCGTTCAGCGGGCTCCATGTGCGTACAGCCAAGGCACGTCCATCACCCGGGGCACCTGCATCACCCGATCCCGCGCGAAGCGCAGCAGCCCCGTCGCGTGAAAGATCGTGGCGTTGCGCAGCGAGCGTCTCTGTACGCGCGCCACACGCGGCCAGCGCTCACGCGCATACCGTTGCAGGGCCGCCTGAACATCCGGGTTGGCCCCCCTCACACCCTCGAGGCTGCGCCCGAGCGCTCGGGCGTCCTCCAAGGCCATGGCGGCCCCCTGAGCGAGATACGGTCGCATCGGGTGGGCCGCGTCGCCTAGCAGGGCGACACGACCGCGTGCCATCTGGTGGGCACCCACCACAGGCGCTCGGTCATGCAGCACCCACAGGCCCCAGCCCGGTGCGGCCTCCATCGCCTGCTCCAGCGGCGGGCACACATCGCCCAGCGCCGCGCGCAGGCGCTGGGCCGTCCCCGGCAAATCCCAGCCGCTGCGCGGTCCCGCGAGCGGCTGGCGGACCACACACACCAGATTGAGCAAGGCCCCTCCACGCACCGGGTAGGTCACGGCGTGCAGATGGGGGCCGAGCCAGGCTGTGACCTCTTGCGCCTGCCAGGCGGCAGGCAGGCGGTCCATGGGGATCAGGGCCCGGTAAGCCACATGGTCGGACGGCAGTGGCGCGCCGTCGGTCACCACAGACCCGCGCACCAGACTCCAGAGGCCATCGGCCCCCACCAGGGCCTCGCCGTCGAGCGCACGGCCCCCGGCCGTCAGCACCCGCACCCCCTCGGCTGTGTCCTGAACAGCCACGAGCGGGCAATCTGGATGCAAACCGATAGGCAGCTCCTGCACACCTTGCAGCAAGGCCGCGTGCAGGTCAGCGCGGTGGACCGTCAGATAGGGTGCGCCATAGCGCGCCTCGAAATCCGATCCCAGGGGAAGCGTCCCGAGCACGTGGCCGCGCCGCGCATCGCGCGCCACCAATCGCTGCGGTACGCAGGCGGCATGGCGCACCACGTCGAGTCGACCCAGGTCACGCAGCACGCGCGTCGCGTTCGGCCCCAGCTGCACGCCTGCGCCTACCTCGCTGAAGGCAGCGGCCTGCTCCAGCACCTGGACTTGCCAGCCTGCGCGTGCCGCGGCCAAGGCAGCGGCCAGACCGCCGATGCCGCCGCCGGCGATCAGCAGACGGCGCGCCATGAAACTTCCCAGAATCCTTGCATGCCCTCAATCGAGTTCAGCGAGACAACAGCTGCCTCAGCACATACGGCAGGATACCGCCATGCCGGTAGTAGGCGACTTCGATGGGGGTGTCGATGCGTAGCTGCACCTGAATCTCCTGGCGGCGGCCGTCGGCGCGCACGATCACCAAGATCGCATCGCTTTGCGGTCGCAGTTGCGGGTCGATCCGCACATCCACCTCCTCCGAGCCGTCCAACTCCAGCGACTGCCAGCTGTCACGGCCCTTGAACTGAAGGGGCAACACGCCCATGCCCACCAGATTGCTGCGGTGGATCCGCTCGAAGCTGCGGGCGATCACCGCCCGTATGCCCAGAAGCCGCGTACCCTTGGCCGCCCAGTCGCGCGACGACCCCGTGCCGTATTCCTCACCGGCAAAGACCACGGTGGCCCGACCCTCGGCCTGATAGCGCTGGGCGGCATCGAAGATCGACATCTTCTGAGCGGTGCCCGTGTCATCGCGGTACAGGGTGTAGCCGCCCTGCTCGCGCGATCCATCGGCCCGAGGCGGCAGCATTTGATTCTGGATACGGACATTGGCGAAGGTGCCGCGCACCATCACCTCATGGTGACCCCGGCGTGCGCCATAGCTGTTGAAGCCGGCCTTGTCCACCCCGTACGCCAGCAGCCACTGGCCGGCGGGCGAGCTCTCGGAAATCGAGCCCGCGGGCGAGATGTGGTCGGTGGTGATCGAGTCGCCAAACAGCGCCATGATGCGCGCGCCCTGCACGCCCAAAGGGACACTGTCCGTGGGGTACGCCAGCGTGAAGTCGTCCAAGAACGGTGGTTGTGCGATATAGGTACTGGCCGGCCAGTCATAGGTCGCACCCTGGCCGCCCTCAATTTGTTCCCACAAGCGGCCGGGATCGGACTGCACTTTCTCGTAGTTGGCGCGGTAGGCCTTGCCGTTCATCGCATGCTTCATGAGCGCGCGCACCTCCTCAGCGCTGGGCCAAAGATCTCCCAGCCACACCGGCTGGCCATCACGACCTGTGCCCACCGGCTCGGTCATGAGGTCTCGCAGTACCGTGCCGGCCAAGGCGTAGGCCACCACCATCGGCGGGCTGGCCAGAAAGTTGGCTTTGAGGTTCGGGTGGATACGCGCTTCGAAATTGCGGTTGCCTGAGAGCACCGCAGCACACACCAGGTCGTGGGCCAAGATCGCCTCGTTGATCTCGGGCGCGAGGTCGCCCGAGTTGCCGATGCAGGTGGTGCAGCCATAGCCTGCGACCGTGAAGCCCAATTGCTCCAAGAACGGCAGCAGACCCGCCTGGGTCAAGTACTCGGTGACGATGCGCGATCCTGGTGCCAGTGAGGTCTTGATGTGGGGCTGCACGCGCAGGCCCGCCTGCACCGCCTTTTGGGCCAGCAGGCCTGCGGCCAGCATCACGCCCGGGTTGGAGGTGTTGGTGCAGCTGGTAATTGCGGCAATCAGCACGTCACCGTGCCCAATCGTCACTTCCCCCACGCGATGGCGTGTGTGCAGCGTCGCGGCAGGCTGGTGAAAGCCGTTGTCGGCAGCGGGCCGGCTCAAAAGCGTCTCGAACTGGTCGGCCACCTGACCGATGTCGATGCGGTCCTGCGGTCGCTTGGGGCCCGCGAGGCTGGGGACCACACTGCCCAGGTCCAAGGTCACGACCTGCGAGTAGTCCACCTGCCCGGGCAGCGGCACGCCAAACAGGTCCTGCGCCCGGAAGTACGCCTCCAGCGCCGCCACCTCAGCGCGGCTGCGGCCGGTGCCCTCGAAATACGCGAGGGTCTTGTCGTCCACCGGGAAAAAGCCCATCGTCGCGCCGTACTCGGGCGCCATATTGGCCAGCGTCGCGCGATCGGGCACAGCCAGCGTGCGCGCGCCCTCACCGAAAAACTCGACAAACTTACCCACCACCTTGTGACTTCGAAGCAGCTGGGTCACCGTCAGCACCAGGTCGGTGGCGGTGCAGCCCTCGCGCAGCTGGCCTGTGAGCGCCACGCCCACCACGTCGGGGGTGAGGAAGTACACCGGCTGCCCCAGCATCGCGGCCTCGCCTTCGATGCCGCCCACGCCCCAGCCCACCACCCCGACGCCGTTGATCATGGTGGTGTGGCTGTCGGTGCCCACCAGGGTGTCGGGGTAGTACACGCCGTCGGCGCGCCGGTGCACCCCACGCGCCAGATACTCCAGGTTCACCTGGTGCACGATGCCAAAGCCGGGCGGTACCACGCCAAAGGTGTCAAAGGCCTGCATGCCCCACTTCATGAAGGCATAGCGCTCGCGATTGCGCTCGAACTCCAGGCGCATGTTCTGTTGCAGGGCGTCGCGTGTCCCGTAGTGGTCCACCGTCACCGAGTGGTCCACCACCAGGTCCACCGGCACCAGGGGCTCAATCGCTCCGGGCGGCTGACCCAGTCGCGCCGCCGCACTGCGCATGGCGGCCAGGTCGGCCAGCAACGGCACGCCCGTGAAGTCTTGCAGCACCACGCGCGCCACAGTGAAGGGAATCTCTTGAACGCGTGTGGCCTGGGGGGCCCATTGCGCCAACTGGCGCACATGCTCGGGCGTCACCTTCACGCCATCGCAATGGCGAAGCACCGACTCCAGCACGATGCGCAGCGACACTGGCATGCGAGCAATACCCGGAAACTCCTGGGCCAGCACGGGCAGTGAAAAAAACTGGCCGGCCTTGGCCGATCCGACCTTCAGGGGACGCAGGGTGTGGGAAAAAGGGTGGGTCATGCCGCGATGTTGCACGCGGAAACACCCGGGTGGCAATAAACACCCTGGCCCGTCTGGGCCATCAAGCGTGCTGGGCCTCAAATTCCTTCATATAGCCCACCAAGGCCTGCACGCCCTCCAGCGACATCGCGTTGTAGAGAGATGCGCGCATGCCGCCCACGATGCGATGGCCTTTGAGCTGCAGCAGGCCGCGGGCCTGCGCGCCTTGCAAGAAGGCGGTATCGAGTTGGGCGTCCTTGAGCCAGAAGGGCACGTTCATCAGCGAACGGCAATCGGGTGCGATCGGATTGCTGTAGAACGCGCTGGCATCCAAGGTGTCATACAGCAGCTTGGCCTTGGCGCGGTTGCGCGCCTCCATGGCCTGCAGCCCACCGAGCGCCTTCACATGTTTGAACACCAGCCCGGCGATATAGATCGCGTAGGTGGGCGGAGTGTTGTACATGGAGTCGGCGTCGGCCTGGATCTTGTAGTTGAAGACGTCGGGGGTGATGGGCAGCGCCCGACCGAGCAGGTCCTCGCGCACGATCACCACCGTCAGGCCCGAGGGGCCGATGTTCTTTTGCGCGCCGGCGTAGATCAGGCCGTAACGGCTCACATCGATCGGACGCGAGAGGATGTTGGAGGACATGTCGGCCACCAGCGGCACCTTGCCGGTATCGGGTGTCCAGAAAAACTCGACGCCACCGATGGTCTCGTTGGAGCACATATGCACATAAGCCGCCTGCGGATCCAGCTTCCACTCGGACTGCGGGGGCGTGCGGGTGTAGCGGCCATTCTCTTCGCTATTGGCCGCAATACGGATCTGACCGAAATGCGCCGCCTCCTGGGCCGATTTCTTGGACCAGTCGCCGGAGATCACGTAATCGGCGCGGCCGGTGCGTCCGATCAGGTTCATCGGCACGAAGGCGTTCTCGCCGATGCCGCCGCCTTGCAGGAACAACACCTTGTAGTTCGAGGGAATCGCCATCAGCTCGCGCAGCGTGGCCTCGGCCTCGGCGTGAATCGAGATGAACTCCTTGCCCCGGTGGCTCATTTCCATCACCGACATGCCGCTGCCGTGCCAATCGAGCATCTCGTCGGCGGCCTGGCGCAGGACCGCCTCGGGCAAGGTGGCAGGGCCGGGGCTGAAATTGAAAACGCGGGCCATGGGGCGAGAACTCCTGGAATTCGGGGGCGAAAACGGACAGGGCCTACCTGTGCCGGGCAGCCAGCATACAAGAAGCGGACTGTCCCAGGACTTCAGGCGGGTTCAGCGGGTGGCAAGGCGGTCTTGGCGTGTTCCGCGATCTGATGCTCGAAGGCGCGCAGGCGCTTGTAGACGGAAATCAGTTCAACGATGGTGCCCCAACTCAGGACCAGGTACTGAAAGGCGGCCTCCACCCGGTCGAACGCCCGGGTGATCTGCTGCAGCACCCCCAGGGTGATCACGCCCGCCACCACCGTCGGCGCCAGCGCGATCAGCGGAATCAGCACCGAGAACTGCAGGTACGACCACTTGGCCACATCGAAGTAAAGGTAGTGGAAAAACAGGCGAAAGTAATTGCGTCGCACGTCGGCGAAGAGGCGCTTGGCCTCGGGCGGCTGGGCCCGCGTGGGGTCGTCCTCGCCCAACACCAGCTCCTTGCGATAGGCCGCCTCCACCCGCTGGTTCTGAAACTCCAGCCCCGGCAGCTTAAAGCCCACAACGGCCAGCAGCACGGTCCCGAAAAGGGCCGACACGATGGCCACCCACACCATCGAATGCGACACCGGACCGATCCAGGGCAACTCGGTCACCTTCTCGGACAGCGTCCACAGAATCGGTAGGAAGGCGCCCAAGGTCATCATGCTGCGCATGAACTCCACGCCCAGGCCTTCCATGATGCGGGCAAAGCGCATGGTGTCCTCTTGCACGCGCTGGGCGGCGCCTTCGATGGTGCGCAGCGTGTCCCAGTGCGACATGTAGTAGTCGTTCATCGCGGTGCGCCAGCGAAAGATGAAGTGTTTGGTGAAGAACTCGATGAACACCGCGATCGTCACGTAGAGCATGGCGATGCGCAGAAAGGTCGCCAGCTGCGTCCAGAACTCGGGCAGGGTCACGCTGCCCTTCTCGCCCAGGGCCTTTTGCACCAGGTCATAGAAACTGCCGAACCACTCATTGACCTGCACGTCAAGGCTGACGCGGTACCAGGTGGTGTAGAGAATCAGGGCCGCTCCGAGCAGCGACCAGGGCCACCAGCGGCGCGAGAGGAAGAAACACTTGAACATGGACGTGACCTCGAGCAAGGGGGGTCTGGGAAGGCGTGGATGGTAGCGCGGCGCAGGCGTCGGCCCCGACGTACAGGACGGCACGAAGCCGGACGACATCCCGCCCCGGCCAGGCAGGAAAGATGTGGCGACATGGCCACTGACCTCCCCTCCCCTGCCCACCAGACCTTGTGGGATCTGATCAAGGAAATGCGCTTTGGCATGATGACCCATCGGCACCCCGATGGGTCGCTGCATGCCCACCCCTTGACCACGCAGAACCGCTCGCTCGATGAAGGCGTGCTCTATTTCTTCGTCTCACGCACCACGGAGCTGGGTCAGCGCATCGCACTGGACGGCGACGTGAACATCACCTACTGCGACACACACAGGGACCACTACGTCTCAGTCACCGGCTACGCGCGCCTGAATCACGACCTGACCCTGCGCCAGCGCTTGTTCAACGCCATGAGTTGGGCCTGGTTTCCCGCAGGACCGACAGATCCCAATCTCGAACTGGTGGCCGTGCAGATCCTGCACGCTGAATACTGGAACATCTCCGAGAGCCGGGTCACCCAGTTGTTCAAGCTGGCCACCGCCGCCGTCACCGGTCAGCCTCCGCGCATCGGCGAGCACCAGGCGGTGCATTTCAGCTGATACCGCCGGCCAGGCCGCCCACTGCAAACGGAAACTCCGGCTCGGCCAGGCCCTGTGCCCCGGGGCGCAGGGCGATCACTGCGCCATCGAACGCAGGATCGAAACCCGGCGCGGCTTGTACCGGAGGAATCGAGGTCACGAACAGCCAGGACAGGTCTGGGCCGCCAAAGCTGCACATGGCGGGCTTGCTAAAGGGCACGGCAATCGAACGGTCCAGGCGTCCGTCTGGCGTGAAACGGTGGATTTGTCCCGCGCCGTTGCCGCAAATCCAGTAACCGCCTTCGGTGTCCATCGCGGCGCCGTCGGGGCGTCCGGGCAGCGGCCGCATGTCCACGAACTCGCGCTGGTTGCGCGGCATGCCGTCCTCGCCCAGGTCCAATTGCCAGATGCGCTGCACCGTGGGGTGAGAGTCTGACAAGTACATGCGACGGCCGTCGGGGCTAAAGGCCAGGCCGTTGCCCGTCACCAGGCCACGGACCAAAGGCGCTGACAGACCCTGCGCGTCGAAACGAAACAGCGCGCCATCGGCGGCGGCCAGCGAGCCGTCCATCACCATGGTGCTGGCCCACAGACGCCCCTGGCGGTCCAGACGGCCGTCGTTAAACCGCATCCCCGCGCGCGGATGCTGCACCGCTTGCAAGAGGCGCGTGCGGGCGGTGCCGCCACCGGGTGGCAGGTCGATGGCGAAGACACCCGACTCCATACCGCCCACAAAGCCCCCGCCCGCGCGCAGTGCGATGCAACCCACGCGCTCGGGCGTCTGCCAGGAGGTGACGGCGCGGGTGGCCCAGTCCAGGCGACGAATCGCATGGCCATCGATGTCCACCCAATACAGCGCCTGCTCGCGCACCGACCACAGGGGGCTTTCGCCCACACGGTCACGCGTGGGCGAGATCACTTCGAAGTCGATGACGGCTGGCGTGCTCAATCTCGGGCGCTTCGCAGGCAAGCCTGGGGCGGTGGGACGGTCATCGACTTATTATGTCGGACAACTTTTCGCATGACCGAAGCTGCCGGCCCCATGACACTCGCCCCGCAACATGCCCCTTTCCTCGATGCCTTGCGCGAGGCCATGGCCGCCCGGCAGGCTGGCACCCTGGGTACGGCCGCGTTTTGCGAACGCGTGCGCGCTCTGACACTGCCGCCCTCCTTGCCGCCGGCCTTCGGACAGGTGTTGGCAGACCTCCTGGACCGGATGGAGTCCAGCGCCCTGTTCAGCGGCGAGAGTTGCTCGTTCAGCGAAACCGACCTAGATGCAGCGCTGCAGACCTGGATCGAGCGGGCGCAGATGCGACTGATCCAGTCTTAGGCAGACCCCGCAAAAGAGAAAGCGGCCCGAAGGCCGCTTTCTCACGTCGCGTGAAAGAACTCAGGCCGTGACCTTGTCCGCCACGTTCTTGAAGTCCGCGATCTTGTCGAAGTTCATGTACTGGTAGATCTTGTCGCTGTGGGCGTTGAGCACGCCCATGTCGGCCATGTACTCCTCGCGTGTGGGAATGCGCCCCAGACGCGAGCAGATCGCCGCCAGTTCCGCGCTCCCCAGGTACACGTTGGTGTTCTTGCCCAGACGGTTCGGGAAGTTGCGGGTGCTCGTGGACATGACCGTGGCGCCCTCGCGCACCTGCGCCTGGTTCCCCATGCACAGCGAGCAACCGGGCATCTCCATGCGCGCGCCGGCCGTCCCGAGCACACCGTAATGACCTTCCTCGGTCAGCTGCTTTTGGTCCATTTTGGTCGGCGGCGCCACCCAGAGCTTGACCGGGATGTCGCGCTTGCCTTCGAGCAGCTTGGACGCTGCACGGAAGTGACCGATGTTGGTCATGCACGAGCCAATGAACACTTCGTCGATCTTGGCACCGGCCACATCGGACAGCGTCTTCACATCGTCGGGATCATTCGGGCAGGCCACGATGGGTTCGTGCACGTCGGCCAGGTCGATCTCAATGACCGCGGCGTACTCGGCATCCGCATCGCCTTTGAGCAGCTTGGGATCCTTGAGCCAGGCTTCCTGGGCGGCGATGCGTCGCTGCAAGGTGCGGGCGTCGGCATAGCCGTTGGCGATCATCCACTTCATCAGCGTGATGTTGCTGTTGATGTATTCGATGATCGGCTCTTTGTTCAAGTGCACGGTACAACCGGCAGCCGAGCGCTCGGCGGAGGCATCGGACAGCTCAAAGGCCTGTTCCACCTTCAGGTCTGGCAGACCCTCGATCTCGAGGATGCGGCCGGAGAAGATGTTCTTCTTGCCCTTTTTCTCGACGGTCAATAGGCCTTGCTTGATCGCGTACAGCGGGATCGCGTTGACCAGATCGCGCAGGGTCACGCCGGGCTGCATCTTGCCCTTGAAGCGCACCAACACGCTCTCGGGCATGTCCAGCGGCATCACGCCGGTGGCTGCGGCAAAGGCCACCAGGCCCGAGCCGGCGGGGAAGGAAATGCCGATCGGGAAACGGGTGTGCGAATCACCGCCCGTGCCCACGGTGTCGGGCAGCAGCAAGCGATTGAGCCAGGAGTGGATCACGCCATCGCCCGGGCGCAGCGAGATGCCGCCGCGGGTGGAGATGAAATCGGGCAGCTCGTGGTGCATCTTCACGTCGACCGGCTTCGGATACGCCGCGGTGTGGCAGAAGGACTGCATCACCAGGTCGGCCGAGAAGCCCAGGCACGCCAGGTCCTTGAGCTCGTCGCGGGTCATGGGGCCGGTGGTGTCTTGCGAACCCACCGACGTCATCCTCGGCTCGCAGTAGGTACCCGGGCGGATGCCCTTGCCTTCGGGCAGGCCGCAGGCGCGCCCCACCATCTTCTGGGCCAGCGAGAAACCTTTGCCGCTGTCCTTGGGCGCCTGGGGCAGACGGAACAGGGTCGAGGCCGGCAGACCCAGCGCTTCGCGCGCCTTGGCGGTCAGGCCGCGGCCGATGATCAGGGGGATGCGGCCACCGGCGCGCACTTCGTCAAACAGCACGTCAGACTTGACCTTGAACTCAGCGACCACCTGGCCGTTCTTCAGGGCCTTGCCTTCGTAGGGACGCAGCTCGATCACATCGCCCATGTCCATCTTGTTCACGTCCAACTCAATGGGCAAGGCACCAGCGTCCTCCATGGTGTTGTAGAAGATCGGGGCGATCTTGGAGCCCAGGCAGACGCCACCGAAACGCTTGTTCGGAACGTAGGGGATGTCTTCGCCAGTGAACCACAGCACGCTGTTGGTAGCCGACTTGCGCGACGAGCCCGTACCCACCACATCGCCTACATAGGCGACCAAGTGGCCCTTCTTTTTGAGGTCTTCGATGAACGTCACAGGGCCACGCTTGCCGTCTTCCTCGGGCGTGATGCCCGGGCGCGTGTTTTTCAGCATGGCCAGCGCGTGCAGCGGGATGTCGGGGCGGCTCCAGGCGTCGGGCGCGGGCGACAGGTCGTCGGTGTTGGTCTCGCCCGTCACCTTGAACACGGTGACCGTCAGGCTCTGAGGCACTTCGGGACGGCTGGTGAACCACTCGGCGTCGGCCCACGACTTCAGGACCGCCTTGGCGTTGGCATTGCCCTTGTCGGCCTTGTCCTTGACGTCATGGAACTGGTCGAACATCAGCAGCGTCTTCTTCAGGCCGTCGGCGGCCACCGCCCCCACTTCCTTGTCATCGAGCAGGTCGATCAAGGGGCTGATGTTGTAGCCCCCCAGCATGGTCCCCAGCAACTCGGTCGCCTGGGCGCGCGAGATCAGGGCGCACTTTTCGCTGCCATGGGCCACAGCCGCCAGGTAGCTGGCCTTGACCTTGGCCGCATCGTCCACGCCCGCGGGCACACGGTGGGTGATCAGGTCCACCAGGGTCTTTTCCTCGCCCTTGGGCGGGTTCTTCAGCAGCTCGATCAGCTCGCCGGTTTGCTGCGCGGACAGGGGCAGGGGCGGGATGCCGAGCTTGGCGCGTTCGGCGACATGGTCACGGTAGGCGGTCAACATGGTTTTTTCTCCGTACAAGAACTTGAAACAAGGGCGTCGTTATCGGGGTGCGGGGGTGTCCAGGATGCTGGGCGACGGATTGTTCTTCAGGGCCTCGGCCACCTCCACCTGCTGCGGGCTCTGGCATTCATCGGCCAGACGTTGCCCCAGCTTCTGGCTCATGAGCATGGATTTGTTTCCCAATTGCAGCCACATGGCGCCACGCTTGGGGTCTTCCAGTCGGATCGCGCCGGTGCGGCTTTCGGCCGGGTGCATCCGGAATCGGTGATTCTTGGTGGCGATGATGAAAAAGCCCTCGCGTCGCCCGGGCGTGACGGTGACGCTGGCCCCCAACTCGCAGCGCATTGTGCCCACATGCACGGCACGCGCGACCTCGAGTTCGGCGGGCGAGAGCTCGTGCATCGGCTCGTCCTCGATGGGCTTGCGCTCCTCGACTGCCTTTTGCGCGGCGGGTGCCAGAGCGGGCGCGGGTCGGGGCGCCGCGGGTCGCGTGGGGGCAGGCGACTGGGCCCAGGTCATGGCAGGCAGGCAAACAGCCAGGAAGGCGGCGGCGAGGACTTTCATACAGCAGTCTCCTTGAACCATGCACGCACATCGGCCGGCAGGGGCCGCCCCGTCTGGTAGGCGCGTTCCAGCACCTGCCAGTAGAAGCGGTAGCTGGCCCGGTCCTCCAGTTTGCCACCGTGGCTGATCGGTGCCCAGTGGGCACGCGCCGCCGCCAGCAGGATGTCGCTGGCCACCGCGATGTCGCGTTCATCGGGCGCGAAAGCCTCGAGCACGCCGCGGATCTGGTCCGGGTGAATGCTCCACATACGGGTGTAGCCCAACTCGCGCGCCGCGCGTCGCGCCGCGGCCCGAAAAGCCTCCGCATCCTTGAACTCGGTGACCACGCAATGCGAGGGCACCTTGCCGTGTGCGTGACAGGCCGAGGCGATCTCCAGCTTGGCCCGCACCACCAGCGGGTGGCTGAACTGCCCTTGCACGCCCATGGCATCCACCGGGATCGCGCCACCATGCGCAGAAATGAAATCCATCAGGCCAAAGCTCAGAGATTGCACGCGCGGGTGCGCCGCGATGTCAAAGGCGTGATGCACCGCCGCGGCCGATTCGATCAGGGCGTGTAGTGGCAGCTGCGTCGCGCCCACCGCATCGAGGGCGCGCACAGCGCGCTCGATGTCGGCCACGGATTCGACCTTGGGAATCATCACGTGGCACAAGCGGGATGCCGCTCGCCCGGCGATGGTGGCGATGTCCGCGTCGAAGGAGGGATGGTCCACCGGGTGCACCCGCACCGCCACGCGCGCGCCCGGCGCGCTGGCCAAGGCCAGCTCGGTCACCAGGGCGGCATGCTCGGCTTCGCCGCCCACCGGGGCGCCGTCTTCGCAATCGAGGGTGACATCGAACACGCAGGCGCCGAATTCGGCGGCCATCTCGGCCTGCAGCTGCAGGCTTTTGCGCATACGCGCCTCGACGCCGCTGTAGTGGTCGCACACCGGCAGGAAGCCGGTGCGCGCCTGGGCGCCGAGGAGGACCTGTCGAGGGTGCACTGCGCAGGAAGCGTCGAGACGCGTCGGCTTACAGCAGGTGGGCCACGCCGGCCTGTTCGTCCTGCAGTTCCTTCAGCGTCTTGTTGATGCGTTCCTGGCTGAAGGCGTCGATCTCCAGGCCCTTGACGATTTCGTACTTGCCGTTCTGGGTGATGACGGGGAAACCAAACATCACGTCCTTGGGGATGCCGTAGTCGCCGTTGGAGGGCACGCCCATGGTGACCCACTTGCCGTTGGAGCCCAGGGCCCAGTCACGCATGTGGTCGATGGCGGCGTTGGCGGCCGAGGCAGCCGACGACAAGCCACGCGCGTCGATGATGGCGGCGCCGCGCTTGCCCACGGTGGGCAGGAACACGTCGGCATTCCAGACCTGGTCGTTGATCATGTCCTTCACGGCCTTGCCGCCCACGGTGGCAAAGCGGTAGTCGGCGTACATGGTGGGCGAGTGGTTGCCCCACACGGTCAGCTTCTCGATCTCACCAACCTTGCAACCCGTCTTGAGGGCGACCTGCGAGGCGGCACGGTTGTGGTCCAGGCGCAGCATGGCGGTGAAGTTCTCGCGCGGCAGGCTGGGAGCGCTCTTCATGGCGATGTAGGCGTTGGTGTTAGCGGGGTTGCCCACCACCAGCACCTTGACGTTGCGCGAGGCCACCTTGTCCAGGGCCTTGCCCTGGGCGGTGAAGATCTGGGCGTTGGCCGCCAGCAGGTCGGCGCGCTCCATGCCCGGGCCGCGCGGGCGGGCACCCACCAGCAGGGCGTAGTCGGTGTCCTTGAAGGCGGTCATCGGATCGGCGTGGGCCTCCATGCCGGCCAGCAGGGGGAAGGCGCAGTCTTCGAGTTCCATCATCACGCCCTTGAGCGCCTTCTGGGCTTTCTCGTCGGGGATCTCCAGCAGCTGCAGGATCACGGGCTGGTCTTTACCCAGCATCTCACCGGAGGCGATGCGAAACAGCAGGGCGTAACCGATTTGACCGGCGGCACCAGTGACGGCGACGCGAACGGGCTTTTTGCTCATGGGAAATCTCCGAGTGAAGAAGGTGATCAGGTGTCTTTTATTCGGCAGCGAGCCGATCGCGCGGGCGGCCCGCGGCAGCCGGCAAGTGTAGCGCCGAAACCGGTCAAACTCAATTTGTCTTGTGTCTTATATAAGATATGATTCACCCACCTTTTGAGTCGCCGATGGCCACGATTTCCAATCCCCACGCCGACGCTGCGGCCGCCGCTGCGGAAGCGGGCACGCCGGCGTTCAGCCCGCTGTATCAGCAGATCAAGGGGCTGATCCTGCAAAGCCTGCAGGCCGGCGAATGGAAGCCCGGCGAAGCCATTCCCAGCGAGGTGGACCTGGCCGTACGCTTTCGCGTGAGCCAGGGCACCGTGCGCAAGGCCATCGACGAATTAGCGGCCGACAATTTGGTCGTGCGCCGACAGGGCAAGGGCACTTTTGTGGCCACCCACGCCGAGCAGCACGTGCAATACCGGTTCTTGCGTCTCAAGCCCGACTCCGGCGATGAGTTCAGCGAGGGCGCGACGCAACGCACCATCTTGGACTGCCGTCGTCAGCGCGCCCCCGCCGATCTGGCGCGCCTGCTGGCCCTGCGCGCCGGCGACGCCCTGATTCAGGTGCGCCGCGTGCTTTCGTTTGACGACGCGCCCACCATCCTGGAAGACATCTGGCTGCCCGGCGCCGCCTTCAAGGGCCTGTCCGCCGAGCGCCTGGGCGCCTGGCGCGGCCCCACTTACGCGATGTTCGAAAACGAATTCGGCGTCCGCATGGTGCGGGCCCAGGAAAAGATCCGTGCGGTCGCGGCCGACGCCCAGCAGGCCGCTTTGCTCCAAGTCAAACCGGGCAGCCCGCTGCTGTCAGTCGAACGTGTTGCCTTTACCTATAACGATGTTCCCATGGAGCTTCGACGTGCCTTTTATTGCACCAGCACTCACCACTATCGCAATGAACTCAATTAACGTCGCCTCGGTCCGCGCCACGACGCGAACAGGGCTGAAGGTTCCACGTCAGTTTGTCTCGTTGAAATAGAATCCGCGCCAATCGTTGAAGCCCCACCGAGTGACCTCCCCAACATCCTCTGCGACATGACCGAATCCGCTCAAAAACGGCCCGAGTTCCGCAACATCAACGCCCTCACGGACCTGCCCTCCTACCGCCTGCCGGCTGCAGGCATCGTGTCCATCCTGCATCGCATCAGCGGCGTCCTCATGTTTCTGCTGCTGCCGTTCATCATCTGGCTGTTCGACACGTCCGTCTCCTCTGAAATCTCGTTCGGCCGCTTCACCGCGGCGTTCACCGCGGGCATCGGCTTCGTACCGGGCGTCCTGATCAAGCTGATCACCCTGGCCCTGATCTGGGCTTATCTGCACCACTTCATCGCCGGCGTGCGCCACGTCTGGATGGACATGAGCCATGCCGCCGTGACCAAAGCCCGCGGCGCCGCCTCGGCCAAGGTCGTTCTGGCCGCCAGCGTGCTGCTCACCTTGGTGCTGGGCGCCAAGTTGTTTGGCCTTTACTAAATCAACGCAGGAGCAAACCGAATGTCCGTGAATTACGGCTCCAAGCGCATCGTCAGCGGCGCCCACTACGGCCTGCGAGACTGGCTCGCGCAGCGCGTCACCGCCGTCCTGATGGCCCTGTTCACCCTGATCGTTCTGGCCCAGGTGATCTTCTCGCGCGGCCCCATCGGCTACGACCAATGGGCCGGCATCTTCGCCAGCCAGTGGATGAAGGTTCTGACCTTCTCCGTCATCGTCGCCCTGACCTACCACGTGTGGGTCGGCATCCGCGACGTCTTCATGGACTACATCAAGCCCGTGGGCATCCGCCTCGTACTGCAAATCTTCTCCATCGTCTGGCTGGTCGGCTGCGCCGGCTGGGCCCTGCAGGTGCTGTGGCGCCTGTGACCCGGAGACCCCTCGCATGACCTACACCTCCCAGAACATCACCAAGCGCAAGTTCGACGTCGTCATCGTGGGTGCCGGCGGCTCCGGCATGCGCGCGTCGCTGCAGCTGTCTCGTGCCGGCCTGAACGTGGCCGTCCTCTCGAAAGTCTTCCCCACCCGCTCGCACACGGTGGCGGCCCAAGGCGGCATCGGCGCTTCGTTGGGCAATATGTCCGAGGACAACTGGCACTACCACTTCTACGACACCGTCAAGGGCTCCGACTGGCTCGGCGACCAAGACGCGATCGAGTTCATGTGCCGCGAAGCCCCCAAGGTCGTCTACGACCTCGAGCACATGGGCATGCCCTTTGACCGCAACCCCGACGGCACCATCTACCAGCGCCCCTTCGGCGGCCACACCGCCAACTACGGCGAAAAGCCCGTACAGCGCGCCTGCGCCGCGGCCGACCGCACCGGCCACGCCATGCTGCACACGCTGTACCAGCAAAACGTCAAGGCCAAGACCAGCTTCTTCGTCGAGTGGATGGCGCTCGATCTGATTCGCGACGCTGACGGCGACGTGGTGGGCGTGACCGCCCTGGAGATGGAAACCGGCGACCTGCATATCCTCGAAGCCAAGACCACGCTGCTGGCCACCGGCGGCGCGGGCCGCATCTTCGCGGCCTCCACCAACGCCTTCATCAACACCGGCGACGGCCTGGGCATGGCGGCACGCGCCGGCATCCCGCTCGAAGACATGGAGTTCTGGCAGTTCCACCCCACCGGCGTGGCCGGCGCGGGCGTGCTGCTCACCGAAGGCTGCCGCGGCGAAGGCGCGATTT
>CANHSE010000039.1 GCA_947463025.1 Comamonadaceae bacterium | reverse complement strand
GCGAGCGGAGACAGAGATGGCAACCATTGGACGCCGCGCCTACGCGGAAATGTTTGGCCCCACGAAGGGCGACCGGGTGCGCCTGGCCGACACCGACCTGGTGATCGAGGTCGAAGACGACTACACGCTGCGCGCAGGCGGCTATGGCGAGGAAGTCAAATTCGGCGGCGGCAAGACCATCCGCGACGGCATGGCGCAAAGCCAGCGCAGTCGCGCCGAAGGCGCGGTCGACACCGTGCTCACGAACGCGCTGGTCATCGACCACTGGGGCATCGTCAAGGCCGACATCGGCTTGAAGGACGGCCGCATCACCGCCATCGGCAAGGCCGGCAACCCCGACACCCAGCCCGGCGTGGACATCATCATCGGCCCCGGCACTGAAATCATTGCCTGCGAAGGCAGCATCGTCACCGCCGGCGGCATCGACAGCCATATCCACTTCATCTGCCCGCAGCAGATCGAAGAAGCCCTGGCCTCGGGCATCACCACCATGTTCGGCGGCGGCACCGGCCCGGCCACTGGTACCTTTGCCACCACCTGCACCCCCGGTCCCTGGCACATGGAGCGCATGCTGCAAGCGGCGGATGCCTTCCCGATGAACCTGGGCTTCATGGGCAAGGGCAACGCCAGCCAGCCCCAGGCCCTGCGCGAACAGATCGACGCCGGCGCCATCGGGCTCAAGCTCCATGAAGACTGGGGCTCTACGCCCAGCGCCATCAGCAACTGTCTGGACGTCGCCGACGAGATGGACATCCAGGTGGCCCTGCACTCCGACACGCTCAATGAATCGGGCTTCGTCGAAGACACCATCGCCGCCACGAAAGGCCGCGGCATCTGCGCCTTCCACACCGAAGGTGCGGGCGGCGGCCATGCACCGGACATCCTGCGCGTGGTGGGTGAGGCCAACTTCCTGCCCTCGTCGACCAACCCCACCATGCCCTACACCGTCAACACGCTCGACGAACACGTCGACATGCTGATGGTGTGCCACCACCTGGATCCGGCTATCGCCGAAGACTTGGCCTTTGCCGAAAGCCGCATCCGCAAGGAAACCATCGCCGCCGAAGACATCCTGCATGACCTGGGCGCCATCAGCATGTTCTCCTCCGACTCGCAGGCCATGGGCCGCGTGGGCGAAGTGATCCTGCGTTGCTGGCAGACCGCGCACAAGATGAAGCAGCAACGCGGCAAGCTGCCCGGCGACACCGACCGCCACGACAACGCGCGGGCCAAGCG
Organism: Comamonadaceae bacterium; assembly: GCA_947463025.1. Taxonomy (GTDB): domain Bacteria; phylum Pseudomonadota; class Gammaproteobacteria; order Burkholderiales; family Burkholderiaceae_C; genus Ramlibacter. The sequence goes on along the minus strand of CANHSE010000039.1, from coordinate 17,888 downwards.
CTATGTGGCCAAGTACACGATCAACCCGGCCATCGCGCACGGCATCAGCCATGAGGTGGGCAGCCTGGAGGTGGGCAAATGGGCCGACCTCGTGGTCTGGAAGCCCGCCTTCTTTGGCATCAAGCCCTCGGTCATCGTCAAGGGCGGCACCATTGCCATGGCGGCCATGGGCGACCCCAACGCGTCCATCCCCACGCCCCAGCCAGTGCATTTCCGGCCGATGTTCGGCAGCTTTGGGGGCTCCCTGCTGAAATCGTCGGTCACCTTCGTCTCGCAGTCGGCCCTGCGCGCCGGCGCACCCGCACGCTTCGGCCTGGGCAAGGTAGTCAGTGCCGCCAAAGACATCCGCCGCGTGCGCAAGCAGCACATGATTCACAACGCCTACCTGCCCCGCATGGAAATCGACGCCCAGACCTACGCGGTGCGCGCCGATGGTCAGTTGCTCACGTGCGAACCCGCCACGTCGTTGCCGATGACGCAGCGGTATTTCTTGTTCTAGGCGCCTGGCACCATGACCCTCTTACACGTGAGCAAATGCCTGCCCGGCGGCCAAGGCCTGGCCCCGGCCCTGGTGCGGCGCGCCGCGACCGTCGAACTCGATTGGGATGTGCGCCAGAAAAGCCGCTTTGACTGCACCGACTCCAGCGGGCGCGCCCTGGGTGTCTTCTTGCCCCGCGGCACCGCCGCGCGTGGTGGCGATGTGCTGGTGGTCGAAGACGGCTCGCTGGTGCGCGTGATCGCGGCGCCCCAGCCCGTGCTGGTGATCACAATCTGCCCGCAGCACGGCACGCCCTTCGACCTGACCCGCGCCGCCTACCACCTGGGCAACCGGCATGTACCCATCGAGCTGCGGCCCGAGCATCTGAAGATCGAACCCGATCATGTGCTGGCCGACATGCTGCGCGCCATGCACCTGATTGTGAACGAGACCCGTGACACCTTTGAGCCCGAGGGCGGCGCGTATGGGGGCGGCCACGGCGGCCATGGACATTCCCACGCGCATGGCCATGCGGGCCACTCGCATTCGCACGGTCACACGCACGATCACGACCATGGGCATGGCCACGACCACTGACAACGACGACAGCGCCCTGCTGCAATTGATTTGGCTGGCCTCGCCGGCCTTGCCAGTGGGCGGCTTCTCGTATTCCGAAGGCCTGGAGGGTGCGGTCGATGCGGGCCTGATCTCCGACGAGGCCAGCGCCGCGCGCTGGCTGATCGACCAGCTGCATCTGACTTTGGGCCGCTCAGACTTGGCGGTGGTGGCCCAAGCCGTCGCTGCCTGGCGCGCCGGCGACACCGACCGCGTGCAGACCCTGAACGCCTGGATCCTGAACACACGCGAAACCCGCGAGCTGCGCCAGCAGACTGAGCAGATGGGGCGCTCCTTCATCGAGTGGCTCAAGTCCGTGCATCCCGAGGTGGCGGCCACTGCACTGCCCCTGGGGCATCTGACCTACCCGGTGGCCTTTGCACGAGCCGCCTCCACCGGCATGGCCTCGGCACGCGCCATCGCGCTGGCCTTTGCCTTCGGGTGGGCCGAGAACATGATGCAGGCGGCCATCAAGTCCGTTCCGCTGGGACAAAGCGCCGGCCAGCGTATCCTGGCCCGCCTGGCCCACGACATCCCGCTGGCCGTCGATCACGCCCTCACTCTGGAGGACGACTCGCGGCAATCCTTTTCGCCCATGCTCGCGATCCTCTCGTCGCGGCATGAACACCAATACTCACGCCTCTTCCGATCATGAGCCTTCACCACATCGCACACCGCACCAAAACACTGCCGCCTCTGCGCGTGGGCATCGGCGGGCCTGTGGGCTCGGGCAAGACCACCTTGCTGGAGATGCTGTGCAAGGCCATGCGCGAACGCTGGGACCTGGTGGCCATCACCAACGACATCTACACCAAGGAAGATCAGCGCCTGCTTACCGTCAGCGGCGCGCTGGCCGCCGAACGCATCATGGGCGTCGAGACAGGCGGCTGTCCGCACACCGCCATCCGCGAAGACGCCTCCATCAACCTCGAGGCCATCGACCGCATGCTCGAGACCTTCCCGGACGCGGACGTCGTGTTTGTGGAATCGGGCGGCGACAACCTGGCCGCCACCTTCAGCCCCGAGCTGTCTGATCTCACGATCTATGTGATCGATGTGGCGGCGGGCGAGAAAATCCCGCGCAAGGGCGGCCCTGGCATCACCAAGAGTGATCTCTTCGTGATCAACAAGACCGACCTGGCCCCGCATGTGGGCGCAGATCTGGGCGTCATGGAGACCGACACCCAGCGCATGCGCCAGGGCAAGCCGTATGTGATGACCAACCTCAAGACCCTGGCCGGCGTCGACCAGGTGATTGAGTTCATTGAACGCAAGGGGATGTTGCGCTCCGCGCAGGCGGCTTAGGCTCGGCCTACAATGCCGACTGCCGCGGAGGCGTGGCAGAGTGGTCGATTGCACCGGTCTTGAAAACCGGCAACGGGAAACCGTTCGTGAGTTCGAATCTCACCGCCTCCGCCAAAGCAACAAGCCCCCAGGCAGGGCCTCGCCCCTCAGACTGGATCGTTGCGATCCGGTTTGACCGGCTCCACGTAGGGGAACCGGGCCTTCGACTTCGCATTCGTCGGCCCCGCAGGCCCCGAGCCTCGGATGAAGCGCTGGGTCTCATCGACGAAGGGCTGATACGCCCAATTCGAATACATCTTCGAGCTGCCGTGAACAGCGTCCAGAAACAGACGACGGCGCTGGCTGGCCAGGATCCGCGCGTGAATCTCGGCGGGCTCCCAATCACGCACCAGCCGTTCATGCAAGCGCGCCTGCACCTGCGCCACATCGGCCTGACCCGCCCGATTCACCAATTCATCGGGATCCGACACCAGGTCAAACAGCAGCGGCTCCAGGCCATAGGTGTAGATGTATTTCCAGCGCCCCTCACGCACCATGCGCGAGGCGGCCCGCACGCCCTCCGAGCTGTACTCGGAAACCACCGTGCGATCCGCGCCGTCGTCGCTGCCGTCTAGCAGCGGCACGAGGCTGGTGCCGTCAATGGCGTCCACCGGCTCGAAGGCCTCGCCCGGCTTGGCCATGTCCATGAACGTGGGCAGCAGATCGACCAAGGAGACATGGGCGCCGACACGCGCCGGCTTGAAGCGATCCGGCAAGGAGATCATCAGCGGCACCCGCGCCGACCACTCGAAAAAGCACTGCTTGAACCACATGCCACGCTCACCGAGCATTTCACCGTGGTCGCCGGTGAGCACCACCAGAGTGTCCTGGGCCAGACCGGTCTGCTCCAGGACCTCCAGCACATGGCCGACTTTCTCGTCGACGTAGCTGGTCATGCCGTAGTAGGCGCGGCGCGCACGGCGCACATCGTCTTCGGTCACGGTGTAGAGGTTTTGCGCGTGGGCCACATGCAGCCAGCGACTGTGCTCGTCGAGCTTTGCGTAGTCGATGGGCGCAACGCGGGGCATGTCGATGTCCTCGTCGCGGTACAAATCCCAAAAGCGCTGCGGCGACACAAACGGCGGATGCGGGTGCGTGAAGGACACCGTCATGAAAAAAGGCCGCTGCTGCGGATCCCGCGCGAGATCATGCAGGCGCTGCATCGCCTTATATTCGACCTCGTCGTCGTAGTCGATCTGCAGGCTACGCACGCACGGGCCGGCCTCCAGCACCGGCCGCATGCTCACGCCCGTGGGCCGATGCTCCGGACCGCGCGTCCAGTCAGGCGTCCAGGCGAAATCGGCCGGATAGATGTCGGTCGTCAGACGCTCCTCAAAGCCGTGCCGCTGGTCGGGTCCGATGAAATGCATCTTGCCGCACAGGATGGTGCGATAGCCGGCGTGGCGCAGGTAATGCGCCATAGTGGGCACGGCAGCGGGAAATTCGCTGGCGTTGTCCCAGGCCTCGATCGAATGCGGCAAGCGGCCCGTGAGCAGAGACGCCCGCGAGGGCGCGCAGATCGGGAAGTTGCAGTAGGCGCTGTCGAAGACGACCGAGCGGCGCGCCAGACGATCCAGGTGCGGGGTCTTGACGACGGGGTGACCATAGGCTGGCAACGCCGGCGCAGCCAACTGATCGACCATGACAAACAGGATGTTGGGCGCGCGCGGGGCGGGGGCAGAGGTCACGGTCTTGGCGGATTTCATTCGGGCTGAATGCCCTGTGCTTTCACCACGGCGGCCCAACGGACCACATCGTCCTTGAGCATCTTCTCGAAGGCGGCTGACGACGCAGGGGCCGCGGCATTCATGCCGCTTTGCGCCAGCGCGGCGCGAAAGTCGTCGGAAGCCAGCACCTTGTGAACCTCGGCCACCAGGCGCTCCGCCACGGGCCGCGGCAGACCGCGCGGCGCAAGCAGGCCCAGCCACTGATCGACATCGAACTCGGGCACACCGGCTTCCGCCATCGTCGGGACATTGGGCAAGGCGTCAAAGCGTTTGCCGCTGGTGACAGCCAAGGCCTTCACGCGTCCGGCCCGAATCTGCGGCAAGGCCACCGTCGCATTGGCAAACTGGAAATCGACCCGACCCGCCAACTGATCGTTCAGGGCGGCGGGCGCGCCGGTGTAGGGCACATGGACGATGAACAGCTTCTGAGTCGACTTAAACAACTCGCCCGTCAGGTGCGCTGGCGAGCCCACGCCCGCAGAGGCGTAGGTGAGTCGTCCGGGTCGCGCGCGCGCGGTCTCGATCAACTCCTTGACCGAGTTGGGCGCGATCGAGGGGCCCACCACCAGCACATTGGGCGAGGTGGCCACCAGCGCCAGGGGTTCGAAATCGCGGTTGAAATTGAAAGGCAGCTTGGGCTGCAGCGCGGTGTTGATGGTGAGCGCGCTGGTGGTGAAGACCAGCGTGTAGCCGTTGGCGGGCGACTTGGCCACCAGGTCAGCGCCCAGATTGCCACCCGCTCCGACCCGGTTTTCGATCACGACCGGCTGGCCCAGGGACGCCTGCATACGATTGCCCAGTTGACGGGCCGCAACGTCCACCAGGCCACCCGCGGGCCACGGCACCACGATGCGCACGGTTTGGGCGGGATAGGTCTGCGCGTAGGCTCCCGAAGCGGGCAGGAACGCACTCAGAAAAGCCAGCGCACACGCCAGCAGAGGGTATCGACGCATGGCGGCTCCTTGTTGCATGGCGCATCATGCTACAGCCCGGGTAGGGCGCTATTGAGGTGATCCCCTAGGCTCAATAGAACCTGATCTTCCCCAAGACCCGCGGCGGCTCGCCCGGCTCGATCACCAAGGCTTCGCCCTCTCGCAACACATGCCGCCCGAACTCCGGGCCGACCAGGCCTTCCGAGAAGGTGATCGCGTGCCCCACGTAGACATTGTTTTTGCCTGTCGGCGTCGGGTTGAACCCGCCGGTGGAAGGGACCGCCCGCAAGGCCTGATTGAGCCGGGGCATGCCCCGCCCGCGCTGGGCCAACAACCAATCGACCGTCACCCCCCGTGCGAACGCCAGACGCGCAGTCTCCTCGCACCGACAGAAGGGGCTGGCGTAGACGTCGCCCACAGGAATACCCAGTTGCGTGATCGTCAGCCCGATCTGACGGGCCTGCGCCCTGCCCGCGTCGTTCAGGAGGCGCTGGCTGGCGCAGTTGGAAAGGGTTTCGTTGGGTGGATTGACCTTGCGGGGGTCTTCGCCGTCGGTGATCGCGTGCCGAAAAAACAGGTGATAGCCCCCCTGTCTGAGCACATCGACCAGATCGGTCTGTGCGCTGGCTGCACCGCTCAACACGCAGACAGCCAGTGCAACCAGCCATCGATGCGTGCAGTTCATCATTTTTCTTCCTTGGGGGTGCTTTCGCTCTGTTCATCGGCCGCAGACTCTTCTTCCAGGTGGTCGAAGACCGCAGCCAACGCGATCAGCAGCGACACCATCACCACCGGCGTGATCAGGAAGCGATAGCGCAGCGACCACGACTGCTTCTCCCGCCAGGCGCGCGCGGATTTGCGGAAGCTGCCGCCCCATACATAGGTCACCACGGCCCACACAAACCACTCGCCGGCTTCTTCGTAGCCCGAGAACGCGATGTAAATCACCAGGAACACCACGGACAGCATGGCCACCAGGCGCAGGCCCTGCCCGGCGCGTTCGAGCACCCGCACCCCGAAGGCATCGCCGTGCGCCTCTTTCTCGGCATGCGAGAAGATTTCGTCGGACAGATCGACATCGGCGCTTCGCAGCAAGTCGGTCGCGATCCCGGGCAGGAGCGCCAGAAACGCATTCATCATCAAGAAAGTGGTCAGCGGTGCTTGCGACAAGGTGATCAGGATGTCATCGGCCGTCCAGTCGCTGAACACGTCTACCGGCAGATGGCCCATCGCCCAGGTAGCGACGGTGTTGCAGGCCACGGCGCCAAACAAGAACAGGACAAACAGCACGGACAGCGGACGGATGCCCGCACGCAGCCCCCGATAGGCCCACAGGCCGCTGGACATCAGCGTGGCGTGTGGATCGCGCGCCATCTGGATCGCGGCCAGCACCGGCAACAAAGCCAGGATCATCGAGATGAACCCACCCGCGACGAGGGCGACAAACAGCAAGACTGTCGCCAGCAGCACATCGCCCTGAAGCACCACCAGGGCCTGCACGCCTTCAGGCACCAGCAGAAAGATCACAAAAGAGGTCACCGCCGAGGGCACGCCCCACAGCACGGTCTTGAGGACCGGAAAGAAGCGCCCGCGCAGACCCTGCCAGCCCACACGTGCCATGGCCAGCGCGGTGCCGCCGCGTCCACGCGATACGCCCAAGGCCAGCCACGCGAAGATCCAGGCGTCGGTCAGGTAGGACACGACGATGAAGACATCCATCCCGAGCAGGTCCAGGGACCGCCGCAGCAGGACGACCACCGCCGCCACCGCCAGGAACAAGAAGGGATGCCCCAGCCACAGCACGCGCGCGTCGCGCAGCCAAGAAGAACAACGCCCCAGGGCCAGGTCGTAAGCCGGCATCGTCGCAGTAGGCACGGTCGGCGTCATCGCGCAGGCCCTCCTGGCGTCGCCAACACGCGGGCGATCTCGGTCAGGTTCGTCAGACGCTCGTCGCTTGTGGGGTGAGACGACAGATAGGGCTCCAGGCGCTGGGCCAGGCGTGGCGCGGGCTCATCGCCCTTCATGTCGACCCAGATGCTGGCGCCGCGCACCGGGTCATAACCCGCGCGCGTCATCAGCTGCATCCCCAGCAGATCGGCTTCGCGTTCATGTTCGCGCTCCAGGGGCAAGGTCACCCGCTCCATGCCCTCCACCAAGGTGTTCAGCCGCAGCTGCCCCATCTTGAAGCTCTGGGCCATCGCCTGCAGCGTGCCCAAGGTGACCGCGCTGCGACCGATCGAGGCGCGTCCGTGCTCCAGCAAGGCGTGGGCGATCTCGTGTCCCAGCACCGTGGCCAGCTTGTGTTCGTCCATGCGTGTCAGCGCCATCAGCCCCGTGTTCAGGGTCATCTTGCCGCCGGGCATGCAGCTGGCGTTGATCTCGTCGTCCTTGACGATGCGAAGCTCCCACGACCAGTCCTGGCTGAAGGGATAGGCCTGAATGGCCTGCTGCACCAGGCGATTGGCGATCACTTCGACCCGTTGCTGCAGGCGGGCATTGGTCTCCAGGCGCTCCTGCTGCTCCAGGGACTCGATCAATTCGGCGTAGCCACGTTCACCGATCATTCGCGACAAATCGCGGCTGATCATGTGCACACGCACCTTCGGAGGCTGGCCCTTGAAGCTGGCGGCGTCTGCGGTCGGCGCTCCTGCATCGCTGCATCCCGCGATCGCCAAGACCAAGGCCAGGCCGGCCAGGACGCGGCCTGTATGAGCGCTGCGCGTCACCGCTCAGATTCCCTTGGGCCGGGCAACGGCGCCACTGCGGTCGCGGATCGGAAGCTCGAGGACCCGCACCGCATTGCCTTCGCGCACGCCCAATCGAATCGCGCCCTCGGCCAGACCACGAGACCAAACCCGCTTGTAGAACGCCTCCAGCGATTGCACCGGCTCGCCGTCAACGGCGATCACCCAATGCCCGGGTCGCAGGCCGGCCGCCTCGGCGGGGCTGTTGGGATTGACGCGGGTGATGCGGATCGCGCCGCCCTGGGGGATGGCATTGATACCCAGCCAAGGCCGCTTGCCTTGAGGATTCAGGCCGGTCTTCAGGAGTTCGTCCAGCACCGGCTCGAGCACGTCGACGGGCACAAACAGATTACCAGGCAGCTGGCTGGGGCTGTCGTCGGGCATTACATCGCGCATCGCGAGGTTGCCCACGCCCACGAGCTCGCCGGCCATGTTGAACAAGCCCGCGCCCGAGTGGTTCTGGAACATCGGCGCGGTGTACAGAGCCGCTTCGAGGTGGTACTCCCAGTAGCCGGTGAAGGCGCGGGTATCCACCAAACGAACTGCGCCGGCTTGGCGCGGCGCGGCGCCGGTGAGGAAAAGCAGCGGGCTGCCCTTGGGCACTGCGGCCGCCGACCCCAGCTTGACCGGCGTCACACCCGCCAAGGGAAACAGGGGGCGCAGCAAGCCCAGACCATTGACGAAGTCGTAGGCGACGACCTGGGCCGGAATGCGCTTTTGGTCGCGAGTGACCACTTCGACGGTCTCGGCCTCCAGCACCAGGTAACCGATGGTCAGGACCAGGCCCTGCGGCGCAATCACGATGCCGGTACCTTCGCGTTGCCGGCCCAAAGTACGCGCGGAGGCCGCACCGTCGATGGCGCGCGCCTCGATACCCACCGTCGCCCCTTGCAAGGCCTCCAGGCGCGCACTCGAGGATGGCACTGAGGGCTGGGCCGAGGCGGTCACGCCCCACAAGCCGCACAAAAGCACCAGGCAGGCCGCCGCCCGTTGGCGAGCTTGCGTCGAGATCGAATACAACATGACCGGCTCCTTCGTGTCTGCCGCTTTGCGACGCAATGCCCGCCCACGCGGGTGGCACTTACCAATTCACCCTGTGGACACCTGACTCTTGATTAAGATCGTGTCAATTTGACGCTCATTATGGTCAGTTCTCCTCTGACCGCTGAATCCGTCCGCGAATCCTTCTAAAGTAGTCAACATGCAAGCACTCCTGACCCGGCTTCCTCGACTCCTGGCACGCACCATAGGCGCGCTGGGTCTGCTCGCCAGCCTGGCAGGCTGGACGGGCACGGCGCAAGCCGCCGGAGCTGAGCGTGCCTCGCGCAGCGCACTGATCATCGCCATCGCCAATTACGGACCGCCGCAGATCCCGGCGCTCGATGGTGTGCCCTTTGACGTCGACAGCGCACGCACCATTGCACGGGCCATGGGCATCCCCGATCAGCGTATCACCGTGCTACGCGACGCGCAGGCCACCAAAGCCGGCATCCTTCGCGCGCTCGATGTCCTCGGACAAAGCGTCACCGAAGGCGGACGCGTGCTGGTCTACTTCTCCGGTCACGGCACCCGCTGGATGGAGCAAAACGTCGGCTGCAAGGAAGGTCTGCTCGCGTACGACGGCCAGACGCTGACCAACGACGAGATCGCGCAACGTACGCGTCGCATGAGCGAAGTGGCCGACAAGGTGATCGTGATGTTTGACGCCTGCCACTCCGAGGGCGTTTCCACCCGCCGCGCGGCCACGCGTTCGATCGCCGAGGGCAAGTTCACCGCCAAGTTCTTCCTGAAGAACGGCGTGGGCGAAGATGCCTGCGCCGCCAGCAACCTCCAAACACGCAGCCTGCTGGACGCGTCCACCCGACTGGGTGCGTTGGGCGAGAACTTTGTGCAGATCACCTCGTCGCGCGCCAACGAGGTCAGCTACGACGAAGCTGGCAAGGGCGGCATGGCCACGCAGGGCGTGCGCGATTGCCTGCTGGGGCGGGCGCGTGACCGTGATGCTTCGGGCGCGGTCTCAATGGCCGAAGTGCAGCAGTGCGCTCAGGACTTTCTGAACGACAAGTTCAGGTCTGCACCGCAAATGCTCCATCACGTGACTGTGACCGGCAACCGTAATCTGGTGCCAGTTGCCGCCGTACGACCGCCGCCTCCGGCGCCCGTGGTCGTCGCCGCTGCACCCGCACCGGCACCCGCACCCGCGCCGGCGCCAGTGCAACAAGCTTCGCCACCTGCCGCACCCGCAGCCCCTCCCGTGACGGTACGCCCGCCCGCCGCGGCCCCGGCAACACCCGCACCCGCCGCGCCGCCCGTGACCCTGGCCGCACCGGCACCGGCACCGGCGCCCGTGCAGGCGCCCATACAGGCGGCCCATCCGACACCCATCCCGCAACCGAACACGCCCGAGCCGCCGGTGGAGCCGGCCCTGGCCTCACTGGCCACGCTCAAGGACATCGAGGCCCAGGCCAATCCGAGGCGACGCGTCGATGTCACCGCCGACAAGACCACCTTGCGTATCGGCAAGGACCCTCTGAACCTGCAGATCAAGTCAGCCCGCGATGGCTATGTCTACCTCGTTCTGCTCGGAAGCGATCGCAAGAGTTTCTATGTGCTGTTCCCCAACGGGCTGGACAGAAACAACGTGATCCGCGCCAATGTGCCGATGCGTCTGCCTCGCCCCGACTGGCAAGTCGTGGCTCAAGGCCCGGCCGGCACCGACCACCTGCTGGTGCTGGTGTCCGACACGCCGCGCGACCTGAGCGCGCTGACCCTGTCACCGCCAGATGCCAAAGCGCCCTTCACCTTCGCACTCAATGACCTGCCCGGTCGTGCCGCGCTGTTCGACTTCTTCTCCGGCCGGGGCGTGACCGGGACGTCCGAAGCGTTCGGCGCAAAATTGATCGCCATCCAGGAGGTTCGCTGATGAATCGCATGTTCTTACCCCGCGCCGCAATGGCCATGCTCGCACTGTGCGCGCTCGTGCCTGTCGGGGCGCAACAAGCGCCGGTACGTGACGCCTCGGTGGGCGAGATGGTCGAGCGCCTGGCGCCCCCGCCCGTCGCCACCACCCGCAGCCTGCGTAACCTCGTGCCGCAAAAGCGCGAGCTCGATCTGGTTGTTCAATTCGATTTCGATTCCGCTCGCCTGCAGAACGTGAGCAAGCCGCTGCTGGAAAACTTAGCGGCGGCCATGGCCACCGAGCGCCTATCCAACACCCGCTTCCTGGTTCAGGGGCACACCGACGCCAAGGGCACCGCCGTCTACAACGAGGCCCTGTCCGCGCGCCGGGCCCAGGCTGTCGCCGAGTTCCTGCAAGGCAAGGGCATCCGGGCTGAGCGCCTGCGCACCGAGGGCAAGGGCTTTAGCGAACTGCTGATGAAAGACCAGCCTGAGGCCGCGGAGAACCGACGCGTGCGCATCGTCGCGGTGGAGTGAAGGCCGTGACACGTCCTTGGGTTCGATGGATCGCGGCGACCCTGCTGGCCGCGGGCACGATGTATCCGGCGCAGGCGATGATGCTCGTGACCGAAGAAGAGGCGGCGCAATCACGCGCCGCCCCCACGCCGCTGCTGGCGCGCTCTCCGCTGCCCGCCAATGCGCCCGTGATCAAGCTGCTGGCGCCCAACACGTCCACCACCATCACCTCGCCCACTCGCATCGAACTGCGCTTCGAGCCCGCGCCGCAAGCGAGCATCCGCCCTGAAACCTTTCGGGTGCTCTATGGCGCCTTGAAACTGGACATCACGAATCGCCTCATGGCCAACTCCAAGGTCAGCGCACAGGGGCTAGACGTCTCCGAGGCGCACCTGCCCAAGGGCTCGCACCGTCTGATGCTGGAGGTGCAGGACACGGCGGGGCGCGTCGGCGCGCGCCTGGTCAGCTTCGTGGTGGAGTGACCGGGCCCGGTCACCTGCGATCATCCTGGCAGGAACAGCGCCTGCAGATCACTCAAAAAATCGAAACCACGTTCGGTGGGTTGCACGCGATCGAGCGAGCGCGTGATCAGCGCCCGACGCTCGGCCTCTGACAGTGCCGATGCGATCGCCGACACCGGCAGACCGGTGCGTTCGGTGAACTCGCGCAAGGCGAAGCCTTCACGCAGTCGCAGCGCATTGAGCATGTACTCAAAGGGCAGGTCGGCGCGGGTCACCTCGCTGTCCTGGGCCACCGCATTTCCGGCGCGCGCGTGCTCCAGATACAGCTTGGGCTCGCGATAGCGCACTTGTCGCACCACGCGGTGCGGAAAACTCAGCTTGCTATGCGCCCCTGCGCCGATGCCCAGATAGTCGCCAAACTGCCAGTAGTTCAGGTTGTGCCAGCAGCGGTGGCCGGCGCGCGCATACGCCGACACCTCATAACGCTGCAAGCCCGCCGCCTGCGTCAGCTCGGTGATCCGATCGAGCATGGCATAGGCCGTGTCCTCGGGCGGCAGCTCGGGCGGAAACTTCGCGAAATAGGTATTGGGCTCGAGCGTGAGGTGGTAGATCGACAGATGCGGCGGCGCCATCGCCAGCGCCTGGCGCGCGTCGGCCTCCAGCTGCGCCAAGGTCTGACCCGGCAGCGCGTACATCAGATCAATGTTGAAGGTGTCAAAGGCATGGGCCGCCTCTTCGCAGGCCGCCAATGCCTGCGCGCGGTCATGCACACGCCCCAGTGCTTTCAGGTGCGCATCGTGAAAGCTTTGCACGCCGATGGACAGGCGTGTCACGCCTGCTGCGCGAAAGGCGCGAAAGCGATCCTTCTCGAAGGTGCCGGGATTGGCCTCCAGGGTGATCTCGCAATCCGCCTCCAGGCGCAGACGGGCGCGCACATCGCCGATCAAGCGGTCGATCCCTGCCGGCGAGAACAGGCTGGGCGTGCCGCCGCCAATGAAGATGCTGTGCACCCCGCGCCCCCAGACCAGAGGCAAGGCCTGCTCCAGATCCGCCACCAGAGCCTCCAGGTAGGCCTGCTCGGGCAGATCACCAGGCATTTCATGCGAGTTGAAATCGCAGTAGGGGCACTTCTTGAGGCACCAGGGCAAGTGCACATACAGCGACAGCGGCGGCAAGGCCCCCAGCTGCAAGGTGCCGGGGCGCATGGCGCGAGCCAGATCCAGCGGACCTGCGGCCGCGGTCGTCACCAGCGCTCCTGCATCAGGCGCCGCATCTCGCGTGCGGCCAGTCCGCGGTGGCTGTTCGCGTTTTTCACCTCGGGCGGCAACTGCGCGAAGGTCTTGCCAAAAGTGGGCAGGTACATCACCGGATCAAATCCGAAACCATGCTCGCCGACCGGCACGCGCGTGATCTCGCCCACCGCGCGTCCGACTGCGATCAGGGGTTCGGGGTCATCGGCGCTGCGCAGGGCCACCAAGGTGCTGACCAGCGCGGCGCGCCGGTTCTCGAGGCCCCGCATCTGCTCGAGCAAGGCCCGCACGTTGTTGTCGTCGCCCTTGGGGTAGCCAAACTGCGTGGCATAAAAAGCGGTGTCCACCCCCGGCAGGCCGCCGAAGGCATCGACACACAGGCCGGCGTCATCGGCCAGCGCAGGCAAGCCGCTCGCGCGCGCTGCATGACGCGCCTTGGCCAACGCGTTCTCGACGAAGGTGCGATACGGCTCCTCGGCTTCGCCGATGCCCAGATCAGCCTGGCACACCAGCTTCACGCCCAAGGGCGCGAACATCGCCTGCAATTCGGCCAGCTTGCCCCGGTTGTTCGAGGCCAGCACCAAGGTGTCGATCATGGTCAGACCGGCAGCGGGCGCGCGAGCGCACCGGCTTGCAGGGTCACAAGTTCGGCGATGCCCTGTTCGGCCAGTTGCAGCAGGCGATCCATCTCGGCGCGGGTGAAGGCCACCCCCTCGGCCGTGCCCTGCACCTCGACAAAATGGCCCGCACCCGTCATGACCACGTTCATATCGGTGTCGCAGGCCACGTCCTCGACGTATTCCAGATCCAAGAGCGGCGTGCCCTGCACGATGCCCACCGAGATGGCGGCCACCGGCCCGGTGATGGGCGACGCGGCCAGTTTGCCCTGCGCCAGCAGCAGGTTCACGGCATCTTGGGCCGCGACGAAGGCCCCGGTTATGGCCGCTGTGCGCGTGCCGCCATCGGCCTGCAGCACGTCGCAATCGAGGTGCAAGGTGCGCTCGCCCAGGGCCTTGAGATCGAACACAGCGCGCAGCGAGCGACCAATCAGACGCTGAATCTCCTGGGTGCGGCCGCTTTGCTTGCCCCGTGCGGCCTCGCGGTCGCCGCGCGTGTGCGTGGCGCGCGGCAACATGCCGTATTCGGCGGTGACCCAACCCTCGCCGCTGCCGCGTTTGTGCGGCGGCACCTTGTCTTCGACCGAGGCGGTGCACAGCACCCGCGTCTGCCCAAATTCGATCAAAACCGAGCCCTCGGCATGGATGGTGAAGCCGCGGGTGATGCGCACCGGGCGCAGCTGGTCTGCGCCACGGCCGGCGCTTCGTTGGAATGTGTTCATGGCGGCAATGCTAACAACGCCCGGCGCGAGGGCGCTGGCCGCCGGCCGGGTCAGGCCTCGTCGCGGGGGAGCGGCGCAGGCAGCGACGCGGTGAGCGGCACGGGAGGTGCCAAGGCCTTGCGGTCGGCCGCGCGGCGGATCGCATCGTTGATCTCCGCGATCGAGCGCTCGATCGCTGCCTCGTCCAGATCGTCAGCGGCCGGATCGACGGCCTCCGACACGCTGCATTGGATGGTGGAGGCAAACACGCCGTCGCTCAGGCCCTCGGTGGACACGCCTTCGCGGGTGCCGGTGGCGGTGATTTTTTCCCATTCGACCGCAATGAGCGTGACGTTGTCACCCTGCGGCCCCCCGCTTCGCAGCGCCTCCTCGGCCAGTTGCGGAACGGCCTGGGCCACGGGCAGGGCGCTGAGGCTGTCCACGATACTCGCCTGATCCAGGCTGTCCCACAGACCATCGGAGCACAAAAGGAACTTATCGCCCTGGCGCAGGTGCACCGGCCCACCCGGGTCGTGGATCGGGTCCATGGCCGAACCCAGGCAGGTAAACAAGACGTTCCGATGGAGCGAATCTGCGTCGGTGTGCAGGCTGTGGACCTGCGTGCGGTGCGCCAGATAGGAGTGGTCACGTGTGCGCGCCAGCAGTTGCCCCTCGCGCACCAGGTACAGGCGCGAATCGCCGCAGTGGATCCAGTGCAGGTGATCATCCTGAATCATGGCCGCCACCAGCGTGGTGCGCGGCGGATCGTTGGGGTAGTGCACGTACCCATGGCGCACGATTGCCTGATGCGCCGCCACCAGCGCCGTGCCCAGGAAAGTGATCGGGCAAGGCACCCGAGGCTGGGCCTCGCGCTGGAACCGCGCCGCCAGGGTCTGCAGCGCCAATTGCGCCGCCACATCGCCACGCGGGTGCCCCCCCATGCCGTCGGCCAGCAGGAAGAGGGCTGCATCGCGCGTGTAGCAATACCCCATACGGTCTTCGTTGCGCGAGCGGCCGCCCTTGCGACTGATCTGAAACACTGAAAACTTCATGCCGCCCTCCGACCCGACAGGGTGCACGCCAGTTGCGCGCGCAGGCGCTGGACCAGCGTCGGGGCGGTATGGGTCGGGCCAGGCTCTCGACTGAGCGCACGTTGCAGCGCGAAGACCGATTGCGGCCTGGCCATGGCATCGAGCGCCATGCACCACTTCACCACCTCGATCAGGCGGTCCGAGTACGCGCCGCGCAGGCGTGCGAGCGATGGCGGGAGGCGATCAGCGGTCTGGCGCTGTGTTGCCTCGGGCGGCGGTCCGCCCTGCATGCACGCGTAGAGGCTAGCCCCGATGGCATAGACATCGGTCCAGGGGCCCAGGGGCACGTCGCGACGGTACATCTCGGGTGCGGCGAAGCCGGGGGTGTACATGGGGCGGATGAAACGCCCCTGCTTGGACAAGACCTCGCGCGCGGCGCCGAAATCCAGCATCACGGCCCGGTTGTCCTCGGTGAGGAACAGGTTGGCGGGCTTGAGGTCTAGGTGCAGCATCTTGTGCTGGTGCACGATGCGCAGCCCCCGCAGGATTTCGTCGAACAGGGAGCGGATGGACGCCTCGCCCAGCACACGCGGCTGCTTCAGGTCACGCGCGGTGACGATGAAGTCTTGCAGCGTATCGCCTTCCAGATAGTTCATCACCATGTAGACGGTCTCGTTTTCGCGAAAGAAATTGAGCACGCTCACCACCGAGGCGTGCGAGATCTGGGCCAGCGAACGCCCCTCCTCGAAGAAACTCTTGAGGCCCAGCCGGTACAGGGCTAGCTTGTCGGGCGCAACCTGCGGCTGACGCTGACCCGGCTCGCGCGTGGCGAGCGAGGACGGCAGATATTCCTTGACGGCGACCTGCTGGCCCTCTGCGTCGAGCGCGAGGTAGACGATGCCGAAGCCCCCGCAAGAGAGCTTGCGAATCAAGCGATAGCCTCCAACGATGGCTCCGGGCGGCAAGGGGGCAGGTTTGAGCTTTGACATAATGAGGAAGGCCGGCACGGATGCAGCCTCTAGGTTGAAGCCCACCCCAAAAAAGAGTACCGAAGTATACAAATGCCAGTGTTTAGCATGACCGGCTACGCCAGCGCCCAATCCAGCGGCGCGCCGCACGAGGCCGGTCAGGCAGACGCGGGGGCGGCGCCACGCCTGGGGGTCGAGATCCGCGCCGTCAACAGCCGCTTCCTGGACCTGTCCTTTCGTCTCGCCGACGATCTGCGCCAGCACGAGCCCGCTTTGCGCGAGCTGCTGCAAGCGCGCCTCAAGCGTGGCAAGGTCGAAGTGCGCGCCGGCCTGGAGTCGGCCAGTGGCGCCGACCTACGCGATCCCGGCGCGCGCCTGCTCCAGCGCCTGAACACCTTGCAGGACCAAGTCCGCAGCTGGCTGCCGCAGGCGCGCCCCTTGAGCGTGGCCGACGTGCTGCGACTGGCCGCCGCGGGCGACGCGCCAGCCGCCGACAGCGGCGCGCGCCTGCTGCCCCTGGCCCAACACGCCCTGGAGGCCCTGCTGGCCGCCCGCGCCCGCGAAGGCGAGCGGCTGGTGACCATGCTGCGGGGTCACCTGCAGCAACTGCGCGTGCTGGCCGAACAGGCCCGCCCGCTGGTGCCCCAGCTGGTCGAACAGCAACGCACCCGATTTCTGGAGCGCTGGAAGGACGCCATGGGCCTGGGCACCCAAGCTGGCGCCGGCGCCACCCCGGAGGCCGCCCAAGACCGCGCACTGTCCGAGGCCACTGCATTTGCCATCCGCATCGACGTGGCCGAAGAACTCACGCGCCTGGCGGCGCACCTGGACGAGATCGAGCGGCTCCTGGGCCGCGGTGGCGAGGTTGGCAAGCGCCTGGATTTCCTGATCCAGGAGTTGCACCGCGAAGCCAACACCCTGGGCGCCAAATCGGCAGCCCTGGAGCTGACCCGCATTTCGGTCGATATGAAGGTGCTGATCGAGCAGATGCGCGAGCAGGTCCAGAACATTGAATGAAGGCTTTTCCCGTGGACTATCCAGGCAATCTCTTCGTCGTCGCCGCCCCCAGCGGCGCGGGCAAATCCAGCCTGGTCAAGGCGCTCATGGAGTTGGACGCCCAGGTGCTGCCCTCGGTCTCGCACACCACCCGAGGCCCGCGCGGCCAGGAAAAGCACGGGCGCGAGTACTTTTTCGTATCGCCCCAAGAGTTCGATTCCATGGTGCTGGCTGGTGCCTTTGTCGAATGGGCCAACGTGCACGGCAACCGCTACGGCACCTCCAAGAAGGCCATCGAGGAGCGCATCGCCTCGGGCACCGACGTGATCCTGGAGATCGACTTCCAGGGTGCGGTCCAGATCAAGCGCATCTTCACCAACGCGGTCTTGATCTTCATCCTGCCCCCCAGCTGGGAAGAATTGCGCGCGCGCCTGGAGCGCCGCGGCGAGGACACCCCTGAGGTCATCGAGTTGCGCCTGAAAAATGCCGCCGAGGAAATGGCCCAGGTGCGGGAATTCGACTTCGTTATAATCAACGAGTTATTCGAGCGTGCGCTGTTTGACCTCAAAACCATCGTGCACGCCCAGCGCCTGAAGTTTTCGGCGCAGCG
>CANHSE010000038.1 GCA_947463025.1 Comamonadaceae bacterium | reverse complement strand
GCGTACGAGAAGCAGGCCAAGCACCTGATGGAGCAGCAGCTGGCCCTGCCCGCCTACGAGCAGGTGCTCAAGGCGGCCCACAGCTTCAACCTGCTCGATGCGCGTGGCGCGATCAGCGTGACCGAACGCGCGGCCTACATCGGCCGCATTCGCAACTTGGCCCGCGCCGTGGCCCAGAGCTACTACGAGAGCCGCGAGCGCCTGGGCTTTCCGATGGCGCCGCGCGAGTGGGTGGCCGATCTTCAGAAGAAGGCGGCTTGAGCACCATGGCGAATTCACACAACCTGCTCGTCGAGCTTTTCGTCGAGGAACTGCCGCCGAAGGCGTTGAAGAAGCTGGGCCAGGCCTTTGCCAGCGTGCTGCTCGAGCAGCTGCAGGCGCAGGGCCTTGCCAGTCAGGCTTCGGGGCTGACCGCGTTTGCCTCGCCGCGCCGACTCGCAGCGCATGTGACTGGCGTGGCCTCGCAGGCCGCAGACAAGTCGGTTTCACAGAAGCTGATGCCGGTGAGCGTAGGCTTGGACGCCTCCGGTGCGCCCGCACCGGCGTTGGTCAAGAAACTGCAGTCGCTCGGAGCGGACGCGTCGGCGGCGACCTCGCTACGGCGCGCGCCCGATGGCAAGGCCGAGGCCTTGTTCTACGACAGCCAGGTGCGTGGCGCCACGCTGGTCGAGGGCCTGCAGAAGGCGCTGGCCGAAGCGATCGCCAAGCTGCCGATCCCCAAGGTCATGACCTACCAGCTGACCGATGGCTGGACCGATGTGAAGTTCGTGCGGCCCGCGCATTCGCTGCTGGCGCTGCATGGGTCTGATGTGGTGCCCGTGCAGGCGCTGGGACTGACGGCCGGCAACACCACCCGCGGCCACCGCTTCGAAGCGGCCCAGCCCGTGGTGACGCTGACCCATGCCGACGCCTATGCCGAAACGTTGGCGCGCGACGGCGCCGTGATCGCCAGCTTCGAGGCGCGTCGCGCCGAGATCGCGCGCCAGCTGGCCGCCGCCGCGGCGAAGGTGGGCGGCGGTGTGCGCCCGATCGACGACGGCGCGTTGCTCGATGAAGTGACTGCGCTCGTCGAGCGACCGCATGTGCTTTTATGCCAGTTCGAGAAGCAGTTCCTGGACGTGCCGCAGGAGTGCCTCATCCTCACGATGAAGGCCAACCAGAAATACTTTCCGCTGCTCGATGTGTCAGGGCGTCTGACCCACCAGTTCCTGGTCGTGAGCAATATCCAACCGAAGGACGCCACCGCGGTGGTCGGCGGCAACGAGCGCGTGGTGCGCCCGCGACTGGCCGACGCCAAGTTCTTTTTTGATCAAGACCGCAAGAAGTCGCTGATCTCGCGGGTGGCCGGTCTGGCCAAGGTGGTCTATCACAACAAGCTGGGCACCCAGGGTGAGCGCACCGAGCGCGTGCGCGCGTTGGCCCGCTTGATCGGGGCTCAATTGGGCGATGACGCCCTCGCGCAGCATGCCGACCAGGCGGCCCATCTGGCCAAGGCCGACTTGCTCACCGACATGGTGGGCGAGTTCCCCGAGCTGCAAGGGATCATGGGCCGGTACTACGCGCAGGCCGATGGCCTGCCTGCCGAGATCGCCGACGCGATCGAAGACCACTACAAACCGCGCTTCGCGGGTGACGCATTGCCCCGACACAGCACCGGCTTGGTCGTGGCCCTGGCCGACAAGCTCGAGACCTTGGCCGGTCTGTTTGCCATCGGCCAGTTGCCCACCGGCGACAAAGATCCCTTCGCGCTGCGCCGTCACGCGCTGGGCATTGTGCGCATGCTGATGGAGCGTGATCTGCCCTTGGCGCTGGGCGAGCTGCTCGGGTCGGCGATGGCGCTGTTTCCGCAGGCGGCCCCTGAGGCGCTGGGGCAGCTGTCCACCTTTGTCTACGAGCGCCTGGCCGGTCTGCTGCGCGAGCAGGGCTACAGCCCGCAGGAAGTGGACGCGGTGCTGGCCCTGCAGCCGCAGCGTCTGGGTGATGTGGCCAAGCGACTGGCCGCGGTGCGCGCCTTCGCTGCGCTGCCCGAAGCCCCCGCGCTGGCAGCCGCCAATAAGCGGATCGCCAATATCTTGAAGAAGGCCGAACGCGCCGATGCCCATGTGAATCCGGCCTTGTTGCAGGAGGACGCCGAGAAGGCGCTGCATGCGGCGGTGGGCCAGCTCGTGCCGCAGGCCGACGCCAAGTTTCAGGCGGGGGACTACACAGGCTCTTTGCAGATGCTCGCGGCGCTGCGCGCGCCGGTCGATGCGTTCTTCGATGGCGTGATGGTCAATGCCGAAGAAGCCGACCTGCGCCTGAACCGTCTGGGCCTGCTGGCCCTGCTGCACCGGGCGATGAACCGGGTGGCGGACTTGTCCCGGCTGGCGGCATGAAGCTCGTCATTCTCGATCGCGACGGCACCATCAATGCCGACAGCCAGGAGTACATCAAGTCGGCTGCCGAGTGGGTGCCTCTGCCCGGTGCGATCGAGGCGATTGCGCGCTTGAACCATGCCGGTTGGCATGTGGTGGTGGCGACCAATCAGGCCGGTCTGGGTCGGGGGCTTTTCGACGTGGCGGCTCTGAACGCCATGAACGCCAAGATGCACAAGCTGCTGGTGGCGCAGGGCGGGCGGGTCGATGCGGTGTTTTACTGCCCGCACACACCGGACGATGCCTGCAGCTGCCGCAAGCCGCTGCCCGGCCTGTTCGAACAAATCGGCGAGCGTTTTGGCGTAGACCTGCACGGCGTGCCGGTGGTGGGCGATCAACTGCGCGACCTGCAAGCGGGTGTCGCGGTCGGCTGCGAGCCGCATCTGGTGTACACGGGCAAGGGCGCCGCCTACCGCGGGCGCGCGCTGCCCGAGACCTTTCCGCCGGCCACGCGCGTCCACGAGGACCTGGCCGCCTTCGCCGAGCACCTGATCTCCCGCGCTGCGGGCGCGCGCTGACCATGCTGAACGTGATCCGCTCGGTGGTGCATGGCCTGTGGATGGGGGCATCGTTGGCGGTCTGGGCCACCCTTGTCATCGTGGCCTCGTTCTTCACCCGCGGTGCGCCCCTGTATTGGCTCGCAGTCTGGTGGCTGCGAGGCTGCGTGAACAGCGCGCGCTGGATCCTGGGCATGCGGGTGCGCGTGACGGGCATGGAGCACCTGCCCCCCGGTGACGGCAGTCCTGCGGTCTTGCTGGTCAAGCACCAGTCGACGTTCGAGACCTTTCTGATGCCCACGCTGATGCCGCATCCGCTGGCCTATGTGTTCAAGCGCGAGTTGCTCCAGGTGCCGTTTTTCGGTTGGGCGATGCGCCGACTGGACATGGTCCACATCGATCGCAGTCAGCGCGCGCAGGCCTTCAACAAGGTGGTCGAACAGGGCCAGCGTCTGCTGGCGCAGGGGATCTGGGTGATCATGTTCCCTGAGGGAACCCGCATTCCTCGCGGTGAAGTCGGCAACTACAAGACGGGCGGTACGCGCCTGGCCATTGCCACCGGTGCGCCGGTGATCCCGATCGCCGTGACGTCGGCCAAGTGCTGGCCGCGCAAGGCCCTGATCAAGCGACCGGGCATCGTCGATGTGTCCATCGGCCAACCGATTCCCAGTGAAGGCCGCGAGGCCGACGAGTTGATGCGCGAAGTGCAGGTTTGGATCGAATCCGAGATGCGCAGGCTCGACCCCGAGGCCTACCCCGCCGTTGATCTCTCTGCCCAGGCTCAGGCCGATGAACCGGTTTCTGCAACTCGCCCTTGACCTGTTTGACCCACCGGCGCCCGCCCCGCAGGCGGTTGCGCCGACGCCGGTCGTCGCACGCGCGCCCGTGACCACGCCGCCGACCAGCGCGCCGGTCGAGACCTTGGACCGTGTGCTGTCGCCCGCGCAGTTTGACCATCCCCGTGCCAACCGCCAGGCGGTGTTAGGGACCACACGCGTCGCGTATGAATTTCGGCGGGGTCGTCGTCGCAACATCGGTTTTGCGGTGGGCCCCGAGGGTCTGACGGTGAGCGCGCCCAAGTGGGTGCCCCTGTACGAGGTGGAGTCGGCCCTCCAGTCCAAGTCCGCCTGGATCCTGAAAAAGCTCGACGAGATGCGCGTGCGCGGTGAGCGCATCGAGACCGCGCGCATTCAATGGCGCGATGGTGCAGCCTTCCCCTTTCTGGGCGAGACCGTGATCGTGGTGCTCGATCCGCGCCAAGATTCCAAGGGCGGTGGCATGCTGCACACCGCGCCCGATGCCTTGCCAGGTGTGACTAGCCTGACCCTGCATCTGGGGCTGTCACACCTGGCGACCGAAGCCCAGATCCGCGACGCGGTGCAGGCCTGGTTGATGCGGCAGGCCAAGCGCTTGTTCATCGAACGCCTGGACCACTTCGCGCCGCGCCTGGGCGTGCAATGGAAAAAGCTCAGTCTGAGCAGCGCCAGTACCCGCTGGGGCACGGCCAGCGCCGACGGGTCGATTCGCCTGAACTGGCGCCTGATTCATTTTCGGATGCCGGTGATCGACTATGTGGTGGCCCACGAGTTGAGCCACTTGCGGGTGATGGACCACAGCCCGCGCTTTTGGGACACGGTGCGCACCGTGGTGCCCGATTACGCGCAGCTGCGCGGGCAACTCAAGGACGAGGCGCTGCCGACTTGGTAGTGGTCGGGGCGTTTCAAGCCCCGCTGCACGTCAGCCTTCGCCCTTGGGAGATACTGGGCGAACAACTGTTTGGTTCACCTATGCGCAGATCTTCCTTGCGAATCCAAGACATTCCGGCGTATACGGCGCTGCCGGCTCGGCGTGTGGAGGTGACCCGCTATGCGCATGACGTGCCGCGCGAACAGCGTGTCGGCCTCTGCCCGGATCCTGCAGGGCCGCTCGGGCCCGGGCAGATCCGGGTCGGCTTGCTGGCGATGACCGTGCATCCGGCTGACCTGTTGCAGATCGACGGACGTTATGGCGTGCAACCGCCACTGCCCTATACGCCAGGCCATGAGGGGGTGGCTGTCGTCTTGGCGGTTGCGCCCGATGTCGACACGCCCCGCGTCGGTGAGCTGGTGATCCCCTTGGCACCAGGGGGAACCTGGCGCGATGAGCGCGTACTCTCCAGCCGGCAGGTCTTCCCTGTCCCAGGGGATGTGGATGTGTTTCAGTGCGCCATGCTCAGCGCGAACCCGATGACCGCCTGGGTGCTCCTGCGCGGCATCGTGGCCCTCGAGGGCGCGGTGTGCGTGATCCAGAACGCAGCGAATTCGGCCGTCGGGCAGTGCGTGCGCCAGCTCGCAGCTCGGATGGGGATTCGCGTGATCAATGTCGTCCGCCGGGAGCAGGCGGTGGACCGTGTTCGGCTGGGTGACGAGCACTGGATCGTGGACGAGGGCCTGTCGGCGTCGGTGTTTGCCCAGCGTGTGAAAGCCTTGGCGGACGGGCGCCGTATTCCCTTGGCGCTCGATGCGGTGGCAGGCGAGGCGACCCGCCAGCTCGCGGCGGCGGTCGACTTCGGGGGGCAGGTGGCGGTGTATGGTCTCCTGAGCCAAAAGCCCTGTGAGATCGCGCCCGAGGACCTGGTCTTTCGGGCGGTGTCGGTGCGCGGCTTCTGGCTCGCCAGCTGGTTTGCAGACCCCGCGAACCGTGCGGTCGCGAAGACGGCAATGCCCGAGCTGCTGCAGGGGATCGCCGATGGGACGCTGCGGATGGCGGTGCAGCAGACCTTCGACCTGGGCCAGGTGACGCAGGCCTTGGCGTTTGCAGACGCGCCGCACCGGACCGGGAAGGTGCTGTTGACCGGGGCCTGGTTGGCCCGGTTGACCGGCGCCACGGGAAAACCCTGAACCAGATACCAACCAACCACTTGTTTGGGTTGCGGGGGCTCTGCTAGGCTCGTGGCTGGTTCCCAGGTGCAGGATTCATGACCCCCACACTCGTCTACGACCCGACTGATGAGGCGATCCGGAAAAATCCGTTTCCCTTCTATGAGTCCTTGCAGGAGCACGATCCGATTCATTGGAGCCCGGCTATCCGCAGCTGGATCATCACGCGCTACGATGACGTGCGCCAAGTGGCCTTGTCGCCGACGATGTCCTCGGACCGTTTGCGCCCCTTTTACGAGGCGCAGCGCGATGACCGGCGCGAGATCCTGTCGGGTGTGATGCGCTACTTGAATGAGTGGCTGGTGTTCAAGGCGCCGCCGGAGCACACCCGCCTGCGAAAGATGATGAACGGCGTGTTCTCCATGCCGATGGTTCAGTCGATGGCGCCACAGATCCGCCGGACGGTCGACGACCTGTATGCGCAGGTGCCGCACGGACAGCCCTTTGACTTCATGCAGGAGGTGGCCGTCTTGTTGCCCGCCTACGTCATTTTGGACATGATGGGCGTTGCACGCGCTGACTTTCGCATGATCAAGGAGTGGTCAGATGACTTGCGCTTGTTCATCGGCACCTCGCGTGCCGAAGAAGATAAGTACCGCAAGGCCCGTTCGGGTGCGGACCAGATGTCGGCTTACTTCCGCAGCCTGATCGCGCAGCGGCGCGGCCAGCCCGGCGACGACGTCATCTCCAAGATGTTGCTGGCTCAGGATGAGCGGGGCGGGCTCAGCGAAGACGAGCTGATCGCCATGTGCATGCTGGTGCTGTTCGGCGGCCATGAGACGACGACCAACTTACTGGGGAGTGCCGTGGTAGCGATGCTGGCGTATCCCGAGCAGCAGCAGCTGTTGCGCGACAGACCGGAGCTGATCGATTCGGCCGTCGAGGAGTTCCTGCGCTACGACGGGCCGAGCAACAGCATTGCACGGGTCGTGGCGGTCGATCACGAGCTGCATGGCAAGGCTCTGCGGGCCGGCGAACGGGTATTCGCCATGATCAATGCGGCGAACCGGGATCCGCGCCGTTTCGAGCGTCCGCATGAGCTGGATATTCAGCGCTCTCCCAACCGCCACCTGACCTTTGGCCAGGGCCTGCACTTTTGCCTGGGCGCGCCCCTGGCGCGGCTGGAGGCCAAGGTCTGCCTAGGCGCCCTGGTATCGGGTTTTTCCTCGATGCGTCTGGGCCCAGGTGAGGTTCACTGGATCGATGCCCTGGTGATGCGCGGGCCGTCGAGCCTTCCGCTTGTACTGCAGTAACGCCATCGCGCCCAAGGAGAAGTTCTCATGCAAGACGTGTACGTCATTGGGGTGTCCTGCACCGCCTTCGGTAAGCAGCCAGACAAGACCTTCAAGGACCTCACCCGCGAGGCCTTCACCGAGGCGGTAGCGGACACCGGGGTCGATCTCGCCCAGCAGATCGAACAAGCCTGGTTTGGCAACTGTGGCATGGGGACCTTCGGCCAGCGCAACATTCGGGGGCAGGTCTGCTTCACGCCGCTGGTGCGCGAAGGTCTGTTCCCGCAGCGCGTGCCCTTGATCAATGTGGAGGGCGGGTGCGCCACGGCCTCGATGGCCTTTCATGGGGCCTACAAAGACATCCTGTCGGGCGAGGCCGAGCTGTCGCTGGCCATCGGCGTGGAAAAGACTTTCTTTCCGGGCGATGCCGCGCGCACGCTCGAGATCTTCGAAGGCGGCATCGACCAGTTCGACCCGCAAGAATGGCAGGCCTATTACCAGGATGCCGGCGAGCGATCGGGCAAGCCCTTCCAGGTCAACGCGGGCGGCGGCACCCTGTTCATGGACACCTACGCCATGCAGGCTGCTTATCACATGAAGACCTTCGGCACGACTCGCGAGCAGATCGCCTACGCAGCGTCCAAGAATCACGCCATGGGGGCGCTCAATCCCAAGGCCCAGTACCGTTTCACCGTTTCACCCGAGCAGGTGCTGGCCGATCGCGAGGTCAGCTGGCCCCTGACGCGTTCCATGTGCTCCCCCGTGGGGGACGGCGCCGCGGCCGCCTTGCTGTGCTCGGAGCGCTTCCTGCGCGATCTGCCCCCGCGCGTGCAGGAGCGTGCCATCCGGGTTGGCGCCAGCGTCCTGACCGGGGGCAAGTACCGCGACCTGGACGAGCCGGGCCTGTCGCACCTGGCAGCCCAGAAGGCCTATGCAAAGGCGGGCCTGGTGCCAGCGGACATCGACGTGGCCGAGGTGCACGACGCGACCTCGTTTTGCGAGATCTATCAGGCCGAGATGCTGGGTTTTTGCGCGCGGGGCGAGGGCGGTGCCTACGTCGGCAGCGGCGCCACCGCGATCGGCGGCGCGGTACCGATCAATCTGTCGGGCGGACTGGTGTCCAAGGGCCATCCGGTGGGTGCCACCGGCCTGTCGATGATCTATGAACTGGTGGCCCAGTTGCGCGGCGAGTGCGGCGAGCGGCAGGCGGTGGGGGCGGACATCGCGCTGGCCGAGAACGGCGGGGGCGTGATCGGCTTCGACGAGGCCGCCTGCTCGGTGATCGTGCTGCGTCGTTGAACGTCGGGAGCGAGGGTCTGAGCGAGTACTTGGCCGGCGCGGGAAAACCCCTAACCCATCGCACAACCAAACGATTGTTTTGTTAAGAATCACTGGCTAGGATCACGCAGCAAGGAGCGATATCCGCTCCGTGGTCGATCCGCGAACAGACTGGAGTTGCCGATGAAAAAATTTCTCCTCATGAGTTTCGCCGCCATGGCGTTTTCGTTGCCGGTTCACGCGCAGGACTATCCGACGCTGTCGCTGAAGATGGCGCATCCGCTGGCGCAAACCTTTCCGGGCGCCGAGTGGGATAAGTGGTTTGCCGAAGAGGTCGAGCGGCGCTCGGGCGGCAAGATCAAGATTCAGATCTTTTGGTCCGGCCAGCTCGGCGGACTGACTGAGATCAAGAACCTCGTCACCAATGGCGCGGTCGACATTGGCGTGTTCGCTCAGGCTGTGCACGCGGCCGAACTGCCTCTGACCTCGGTTTCCGCGGGCTTACTCAATCGAGTCTCGGCCGATGCAAAGACGGCCTATGAGCTGGCGCGCGACAGCTACGCCACCAAGACGGTGACGGACGAATTGGCATCGCAAAACCTCAAGGTCATCAAGTGGACGGTACCCACCGCCTACAAGCTGCTCTGTAACAAGCCGATCAATACCTCCGCCGATCTACGTGGCCTGAAGGTGCGTGCGGTCGGTGGCGCCTTCGTGCCGATCTGGATGGAGGCGTATGGCATGGTGCCCACCCGCGTCCAGGCCACTGAGATCCGCGAAGGTCTGCAGCGCGGCACGCTGGACTGCAACTTCGGCCCGATCGAGTGGACGCCTTTCGCCGACCTGCAGAAGGTGGCGCCCTTCCTGTCTGATCTAAATACGGGTGCTTTCACGACCTTCCAGATGTACGTGCCCGCTCGGACCTTCAATGCCTGGCCCCGTTCCGTGCAGACGCTGTTCACGCAGGTCGCCCAGGAGGCGATGCAACGCGACCTGGCGGCGCTGCCCAAGGTGGAAGCCGAGGCCATGCAGAAGTTCACGGCCACCGGCGGAAGCACTGTTGCGATGCGTGATCTGCCGGCCTTCATCTCGCGCGCCCCGGACATGATCGAGATCTGGATCGACCGCTCGACCAAGGCGGGCCAGGGCGACAAGATCAAGGAACTCATCCCGCTGCAGCGCAAGGCAGCGCAAAGCTTCACCAATTCGCGCAACTGACATGTGGGCCTGCAACTGCCTGTGATGAACGCACTGGCGCAGTGGATCGAAAAAGCGGCGCTCGCCGTGTGTGCGAGCGCCGTGTTCCTCATGATGTTCGTGGGGGCCCTGGACATCGTGATGGGTCATACGGTCGGTTTTTTCCTGTCGTTCAAGGTCGAGTTGTCCGGCACCTTGCTGGCTAGCGGTATCTTTCTGGCCTGCGGTCCGGTGCAGCGCGCATCCGAGCACATTCGAGTTGACCTGCTGGAGCCGCGGATGGGCCCGACCTTCGTGCGGGTTCGCGATGTGCTGGCCCTACTCTGCGGTGGCCTCGTGATCGGGCTTATCGCCTATGGCCTGTGGCAGCAGGCTCTCAAGAGCATCCTGATCTTCGAGGCCTCTGCTGACACGTCCGGCTTTCCGGTCTGGCCCTGGAAACTGGCCTGCGCCATCGGGGCGAGTCTGTGCGTGCTGACCCTTCTTGCGCAGCTGATCCAGAAACTGCGGCCCGCGCGCGCCACCGCCACGGAAGGGTCGGCGTGAGCACTGGCCTCTGGGGCTTTGCCGCCATGATCTTGCTGCTGGCCCTGGGCGTGCCGGTGGCCTATGCGATCGGTGCCGTCGCCATCGTCGGGATCTATGTCGCGATTGGGCCGGTGTTCCTGCTGTCCACACTGCAGTCGCTGCCCTATGCGTTCGCCAGCGACTACAACTTCGCGGTCGTGCCGATGTTTGTGCTGATGGGCGCGCTGGCTTCGCGCTCGGGCATCATCACCGACCTGTATGCAGCGGCGTTCAAGCTGACCAGCCACATCCGAGGCAGCCTGATGATGGCCACCGTGATGGCCCAGGCTATGTTTGCGGCGATCTCGGGCTCCACCACCGTGGCGGCCAGTATCTTCACCCGCATGGCGCTGCCCGAGATGACCCGCTACGGCTACAACCGCGGCGTCTCGGCCGGTTGCGTGGCCGCTGCCGGGACGCTGGCGGGACTGATCCCACCGTCGATCGCGATGGTGCTTTACGCAGTGCTGACGGGCGAGCCGGTGGGCAAGCTTCTCATTGCGGGCATCTTCCCCGGCCTGCTGACCGCGGTGGGGTACCTGGTGGGGATCCGGCTGATGCTGATCTTCCGGCCGGAGTGGGCGCCCCTGATCGCCGAGCGCTTCACGTTGAGGGACAAGCTCAAGGCGGTCTCCAACACCTGGGCTGTCTTCCTGCTGATCGGCCTGGTGCTGGGTGGCATCTACGCCGGCGCTTTCCCGCCCTCGGCGGCTGGTGCAGTGGGTGCGGCTGGCGTGCTGGTGATCGCCCTGTCCAGCCGCCGCCTCCCGCGTGGCGCCCTCTGGGACAGCCTGATCGAGAGCGCTCGGATTTCAGCGATGCTCTTCCTGATCGTCATGGCGGGGCTGTTGTTCAGTCGCTTCCTGCTCATCAGCGGCTTCATCGGAGAACTCAAGACCTTTGTGATGTCGGTCGAACTGACGGCTGCGATGTTCATCGCCATGGTGCTGGTTCTGTTCCTGGTGCTGGGCTGCTTTGTCGACAGCGTCTCGCTCATGGTCATCACCCTGCCCTTCCTCTATCCGATTTCCAAGGCGCTGGGCATTGATGGCATCTGGTTCGGGGTACTGGTCATCAAGCTGATCGAGATCGCGGCGATCACGCCCCCGGTCGGACTGAACTTGTTCGCGGCGCTGTCGGCGGCACGTGGCGAGTTGACCTCGCGTGAACTCTTCAAGGGCGTCGTCCCCTTCCTGGTGATGGAGGCGGTGATCCTGGCCCTGCTGGTCGCGTTCCCGTCCATTGCCACGCAACTTCCGGCCTGGATGGACTGAGGCGGCGACCCCAAGGAGGCAAGCGCATGCGCGCGATTGATGCCCTGGATCGGGCGGCCCATGCCACCCCTGAGACCCCTTTCGTAGTTCAAGGCGACGTGGCCGTGAGCTACGCGCGGGCAGTGGTGATCACCCACCGCATCGCCGCGCGCATCCAAGCGATGGGCGTAGCCCCAGGCACCCGCGTGGCCTTTCTCTCCCCCAACGACTGGCGCGGCCTGTTGTTCATGTACGGCGTGTGGCGTGCCGGCGGGGTGCTGGTGCCGGTCAATGTCAGAAACAGCGCGGCGATGAACGCGGCCATCCTGCAGCGGCATCGTCCTAGCGCCCTGGTGCACCACAGCGAGGTGTCGGATCTGGCGGCGCGGGTGAAGGCCGAGTTGCCCGGCCTGCAGTCCTGGTGCTGCCTCGACCGGGAAGAGGGCGACCTGCCGTGCCTGGATGACTGGATGGCCCCTGAGGGCCAGCGCGCAGCCGACACCGTCAACGACCCCTTGGCGCCGTGGACGCTGTATTCGACCAGCGGCACCACCGGTGCCTCCAAGGGGGTGATGCACACCCACCTGTCCAACTACGTCACCAGCATGGACATGCTGTTCGCGATGCAGGTGCATGCGCCCAAGCGCCACCTGGTGGTGGCGCCCATGACGCACTTCGCGGGCACCTTCATCTTCGCGCTCACCTTCACCGGCTCCACCCATGTGCTGTTGGACAAGGCCGACCCGCTGACCATTCTGCGCACCCTGGAGGAGCAGCGGATCCAAGTGTTGTTCCTGCCGCCCACGGTGATCTATATGCTGCTGGCCAGCCCGGCGCGGGACCGCTTTCGTTACGACACGTTGGAGCACTTCGTGTACGCGGCCGCGCCGATGGCCGAGGCGCCGCTGAAGGAGGCCCTCCAGGTTTTCGGTCCGGTGATGATGAATATGTACGGCCAGGCTGAGGCGATTGGACCCATCACCGCCTTGTCGCCGGGTGAACACCTAGCGGGCGATGCACCCGCGCCGTCGGCTATCTTGCGCTCCATCGGCGGGCCCACGATCAGCCGGCAGGTGCGTGTGATGCGCGAGGACGGACAGTGGTGCGAAGTGGGTGAGCCCGGCGAGGTGGTGCTGCGCGACTGGGTCAGCCAGGCCGCCTACCTGGACGACGCTGCCGCCAGCGAGGCCGTGCATCGCCACGGCTGGTATCACACCGGTGACGTCGGCGCGGTGGATGCCCAGGGGCGCATCACGCTGCTAGACCGCAAGAAGGACGTGATCATCACGGGCGGCTTCAACGTGTATTCGGCTGGAGTCGAGCAGTGCCTCATGACCCATCCGGCCGTGCAGGAAGCTTGTGTGTTCGGTATTCCGGACGACAAGTGGGGCGAGGCGGTGCATGCCGTCATCGAGTGCAAGCCCGGCGCGTCGGTGCAAGCCTCGGCGCTGCAGGACCAGGTGCGCCAGCAGTTGGGTGCTCTGAACGCGCCCAAGGCCATCGAGTTCGTGGCGGCCCTGCCGCGTAGTGCGACGGGCAAGGTGCTCAAGCGCGAGCTACGCGCCCGCTACTGGCAGGGTCGGGACCGCGCCATATGAGCTGGCCTTCGTCAGCCGGCCGCGAGCCACTCCTGGCGCAGCGTGTGCACGCGCTCGCCGACGTGGCGGACGTCACGGATCGAGGCCACCCCGTGACCGGCGCTCCAGGCGGTCTTCCAGCTTGCCAGGTCACCCGCGCCTCGGGGCAGCAAGGAGCCGTCTGGCTGCAGGATGCCCTGCGCGCGCAGGGAGCCGGCCAGGAAGTTGGCGGGGATACCAGTCACGGCATCGGTCAGGACGATGTCGTCTGCGCCCGCGGTGCACAGGGCCTGCTTGTAGTCCGTCTCGGCCAGGCTCTCGTGCGTGGCGATGAAGGGCGAGCCCACATAGGCCAGATCGGCGCCGGCCACCTGCGCGGCGCGCACCTGGCGACCTGTGGTGATACCGCCTGCGACCGCCAGCGGGCCGTTCCAGAAGCCACGCACTTCTTCGATGAAGGCAAAGGGATTGAGCCAACCGGTGTTGCCGCCGGCGCCCGCTGTCAGGAGCACCAGCATGTCCACGCCCGCGTCGATGGCCTTGCGTGCATGGCGGATGGTGGCCACGTCGGCGAGCACCCGGCCGCCGTACGCGCGCACGCGCTCAATCACAGCAACGGGCGATCCGACCGAGGTGATCACCCAGGGCACGCGGTGGTTCACCACCAGGGCGAGGTCGTCGTCGCGCCGTGCGTTCGAGGCATGCAGGATCAGGTTGGCCG
The DNA here is from genome assembly GCA_947463025.1 of Comamonadaceae bacterium. Classification (GTDB taxonomy): domain Bacteria; phylum Pseudomonadota; class Gammaproteobacteria; order Burkholderiales; family Burkholderiaceae_C; genus Ramlibacter. The sequence continues at coordinate 5,547 of CANHSE010000038.1, read as the reverse complement.
CGTAGCCGCCAGGTGCGCCCTGGCAGCGCCGGGTGATGTCTGCCAGCCAGGCGTCCAGGATCTGCGGCGACCGCGCATTGAGCGTCGGAAACGCGCCGACGATGCCTGCTTTCGCCGCTTCCACCACCAGGTCCGGGCCGCTCACGAGGAACATCGGCGCAGCGATGACCGGCACCTGAAGCGACCGCACGTCTTTTGGATCGAACATGGCGCTGGATACTAACAACTGGGCGGGTACCCGCGTCAGCCTGGATGTCGAGGGCGCGACGGCGATCGTGCGTTGCTTCAATCCGGACCAGGGCCTGATGGACGAGGCGATGGAGCAGGAGCTGCTGCAGGTGATGCAGCGGCTGGCGACCTGGCCCGAGGGCCGGGTGGTGATCGTCACCGGCGGGCAGCCGGGCGTCTTTATCCGGCACTACGACGTCGCCGTGCTCCATGCCCGGGCGACTGCCATGCGCGCGCGGGGTATGCGCTTCTCGCCCGAGCGCCTGGTGCCCCGAGCGGGCATCCATGAAGTGATTGACGCGATCGGCTGCAATCGGCTGATCTTCATCGCCGCCCTCAACGGCACCGCCATGGGCGGAGGCTTCGAGCTGGCTCTGGGGTGTGATCTGCGCGTGGTCCAGGACGGCGACTACGCCCTGGGCCTGCCCGAGGTCAATCTCGGCCTGCTGCCGGGTGCGGGCGGCACCCAGGCGCTCACCGCCCTGCTCGGCGAAAGCCGCGCCATGGCGTGCATGCTCCTGGGGAGCGTGTTCACGCCTGCGGAAATGCTGGCCCTGGGCCTGGCCCAGGCGTGCGTGCCCGATGCGCTCGCCCATGCCCGGGAGTTGGCCCACCAAATCACGCTGCGTCCGGCCCGCGCCTGCGCTCACATCAAGACCCTGGTGCGCGGTCTGCGCGGCGAGCCGCCGGCCCAGCGCGCGGGGCTGGAGCGGACCTACTTTTGCGACTGCATGATCGACGACGACGCGCAGTCCTTGATGCGCGATGTGGGCGCAGGCGTGCGGCGCATCGAGCAGCCGCCGCCCCCGCCCGCCGGCGCGACGGATTCACCCAATACCCGGGCAGGAGGCCCTCATGCAATCGATTGACCCCGCAGATATCACGATCCCCGACATCCTGACACGTCACGGCACCTTCCGGCGCCACCAGGAAGCCGTGGTCTGCGGCGAGGTGCGGCGGCTCTGGGGTGACTTCGACGACCGGATCAACCAAGTCGCCAACGCCTTGCTCGGCGCAGGCGTGCAGCGCGGGGACCGGGTCGCAGTGATGATGGGCAACTCGGTCGACATGCTTGAGGTCATGTTCGGCATCGTCAAGGCGGGCGCCTGCGTGGTGCCCCTGTCGGGCTTGCTCACCGGACCGCAACTGGTGACCCTCCTGAACGACAGTGGTGCCACCCGCGCCTTCGCCACGCCGGACTTCATCACGCGCCTGGCGCCTTGCGAGTCCGGTCTGCAGCACCTGGTGCGATCTGGCCGAGTCGTAGTGCACGGCGCGGCGTCGGGTTGGCAGGATTTCCAGGACTTCATCGCAGGAACCCCGGCCACGACGCCGCAGGTGGCCTACCGGCACGACGACCCCTTCAACATCATCTACAGCTCGGGCACGACCGGCCTGCCCAAGGGCATTGTGCAAAGCCATCGAGCGCGGGTGCACTGGGCCGTCTCCAACGCGATCGAGATGGGCTTTGGCGACCGCTCTCGCGCCCTGACCACCACCTCGCTGTACTCCAACGGTACCTGGCTCATGATGCTGCCTGTCTTGTTTGGCGGTGGAACCTGCGTGGTCATGCCAGCCTTCGAGCCCCGCGCTTTCCTGCGCACTGTAGCGGCCGAGCGCATCACACACAGCTTCATGGTGCCAGCCCAGTACATTGCGTTGCTCCAGGAAAACGACCCGTCCTGCGATCTGAGCAGCTTACAGGTGCTCCTGTGCGCGGGCTCGCCCCTGCGCCGCGACACCAAGCGGCAGGTGATCGAGCGCTTTGGTGACAAGCTCATCGAGCTCTATGGCTTCAGCGAGGGCTTCGCCACCATGCTCAAGCCCGGTGCGCCCGAGGCGAAGTTCGAGACGGTGGGCACCCCGGTGCTCGGCTTCGAGTTGCGCATCCTGTCCGACGACGGGCGCGTGCTGCCGGCGGGGGAGGTCGGCGAGATTGCCGGTTACGGCCCGGGCATGATGACCCACTACCACGGCCGGCCTGAGGCTACCGCCGAGTTGATCTGGCGCGACGAGCGCGGTCGTAGCTTTATTCGCTCCGGCGACATCGGCCGGCAAGACCAGGACGGCTACTTGATCCTGGTGGACCGCAAGAAGGACATGATCATCTCCGGCGGCTTCAACATCTTCCCCGCGGACCTCGAAGAGGTGCTGGGCGGGCACCCTGATGTTCTGGATGCCACGGTGATCGGCGTGCCGCATGCGCGCTGGGGCGAATCGCCGCTGGGCCTGGTGATCCTCAAGCCGGGCGCGGCGTTCGATCCGGACGCCATGGTGCTGTGGTGCAATGAGCGCTTGGCCAAGCACCAGCGCCTGTCTGCCATCGAGATGCGCGACGAATTTCCGCGCAATGCCCTGGGCAAAGTTCTCAAGCGCATTCTGCGCGAGCCCTACTGGAACAAGGCCTGAGCCCTCACCGCCCGAATACGCCATGAAAAAATCCACCGCCGAGTCGCCTGTACGCGAACGCGCCACCGGCCGAAGCCGCGCGCACCCGCCTCCCAAGGCTGCTAGCGCCCCAATCGCGCCGGATCGCCGAGCCGAACTCATCGAAAAAGCCTCGCGCCTGTTCGGAGAACGCGGCTATACCAAGACCTCGATGCGCGACATCTCGGCGGCCTTCGGCATTCTTCACGGGTCCCTCTACCACCACTTCGGCTCGAAAGAGGAGTTGTTCATCGCGGTGTATGCCGCCGGGGTGGACCGCTTCATCGCCGATGTGGAAAAAGCGGTCGCGCCACTGACCGACCCTTGGCAGCGTCTGGAGGCCGCCTGTGTGGCGCATCTGGAAGCCTTGTTGCGGCGCGAGAGCCCCGCCGCCACCGTGCTCGCCGACTGGTCTAGCACCTACACCGACCACCTGCGCATGGCCCTGGTCGCGGAGCGTGATCGCTATGAGAAGGTTTTTTCCCGGCTGACCGATGCGGTAGAACTGCCCGATGGCGTCAAACGCCGCTATTTCCGACTGGGCTTGCTCGGCGCGCTCAATGGGGCCCTGATGTGGTACCAAAGCGGCCGCGACTCGCCCGCCACCGTCGCCCGTCACCTTCTGGGGCTGTTTCGGCGCAAGGCCGGCTAGGCGGGGCTAAAGCGCCAGACCCCTTGCGCGTCTTGTGTGCGCGCAAGCTGGCCCGCATGCCACAGTGTGTGCAGGTGAGCCACCGCCTCACCCATGGCGAAAGTGGTCTGGTGCAGGTCCAGTTTGCGTTTGAACAAGACCGGCAGCATGTCGGCCGCTGAACCCGGATTCTCGGTGCAGGCGGCCAGCACCTCGGCCAGCCGGTCGCGGTGGTGCGCATGCAACTGCTCGATCCTCTTGTGCAGGCCGGTGAAGGGCTTGCCGTGCGAGGGCAGCACCAGCGTGTCAGGGGGCAGCGCGCGCAGCTTGTCGATCGACGCCAGAAAGGCTGCCAGTGGGTCGGCTTCGGGCTCGACATCGTGCACGCTGACGTTGGTCGAGATCCGTGGCAGCACCATGTCACCCGCAATCAATACGCCCAGGGATTGCGCATGCAAGGCGATGTGCTCGGGGGCATGGCCGTAGCCGCTGATGCAATGCCAGTCATGGCCGCCGATGACGAGGGTCTCGCCGTCCAACAGCCGCCGGAAATGATCGGGCACCGCCGGCACCATGGAAGCGTAATAGCCCGTACGGGCACGCACCTTGGCCAGTGATTCGGGATCGGTCAGTCCATGCGAGGCGAAAAAGCGCGCCGCCCCGGCGCCGCCAAAGCTCGTCTCGCCTTGCGAATTGATGCGGGCCATGTAGTAGTCGGTGGCACTGATCCACAGGCGGCAGTCATGTTCGGGGGTGCTCCAGCGCTCGCACAGCCAGTTCGCCAGTCCGATGTGGTCGGGGTGCATGTGGGTGACGATCACGCGCAGCACCGGCAGGCCCTCTAACTGCGTTGCGAAGATCTGCTCCCACTGGGCCTTGGACTCGTCGCGTGTGACGCAGCAGTCCACCACCGTCCAGCCCTCGCGGCCGTCGAGCGTGTCCCGCAGCAACCACAAGTTGATGTGGTCCAACGCAAACGGCAGGCCCATGCGGATCCAGCGTACGCCCGGTGCGACTTCGAGGGTGGCGCCGGCGGCGGGCAGCTGGTCGCCCAGGGGGTAGTGGAGCTGGAGCTCGGAGGGGTTCATGGCGTTGACGTTGACGTAAACGTCAGATGTAATGGCGCATTGTAGGCAAGGGGGGTCGTCCACCCTGTCGCAGCCAGCACACCCGCCGCCTGCGTGCCCTCTTCGATCACTGCACTGTCATGGCTACCCAGACCTATTCCATCAGCGACCTGGCCCAGGAATTCGACCTCACCACGCGCGCCATGCGCTTTTACGAAGACATGGGCCTGCTGCAGCCCCAGCGCACCGGCCCGGGCGGCCGCAATCGCACCTACAGCGCCCGTGACCGCACCCGCCTGAAGCTCACGCTACGCGCCAAGCGCCTGGGCCTGTCGCTGTCGGAGGCGCGCGAGATCATCGACATGTACGACAGCCCGCGCGACACCGGGCCGCAGCTGCGCAAGTTCCTAGACGTGCTGGCCCAGCACCGACGCCAGCTCGAGGAGCAGATGGCCGACCTCGAGGCCAACCTCGAAGAGGTCAAGGTCCACGAACGCGAAGCCCGCGCCTTGCTGACCCGCAGCGGTAAGCCCCCCCGGGGCAAGACCGTCGCGGCATAATTGACGTTTACGTAAACGTCAATTGCAAGTCATGTTCGCCTCGCCTGCCGCTATCTGAACGGATCCCCCCATGCCCCCCGTCTTCGAGCCCCGCGACCCTGACTTCGCCCCCCGCGTGCGCGCCAGCTTCGGGCGCCAGGCCGCCATGGACACGATCGGGGCGGCGCTGGAGTCGGTCGAGGCGGGCCGGGTGGTGATCGAGCTGCCTTTTTCCACGCGCCTGACGCAGCAACATGGCTTCTTGCACGCCGGCATGGTGGCCACTGCGCTCGACTCCGCTTGCGGCTATGCGGCCGCCACACTCATGCCAGCCGACGCCGGCGTGCTCACCATCGAATTCAAGATCAATCTGATGGCACCCGCCGAGGGTCAGCGCTTTCGAATGGTCGGCCAGGTGCTCAAACCGGGTCGCACCGTCACCTTCACCGAAGGCCAGGCCTGGGCGGTCGACGCCCAGGGCGGCGAAAAACTCATCGCCACGCTGGTGGCCACCCTCATGACCGTGACCGGGCGCGAAGGCATCCGGCACTGACCGACTCATTGATCCAGGGAGAGACCGTATGAACCTGCCAGGCCTGAACTTCCAGCTCGGAGAGGACATCGACGCGCTGCGTGACGCCGTGCGTGATTTCGC
>CANHSE010000037.1 GCA_947463025.1 Comamonadaceae bacterium | reverse complement strand
TGACGCGTCAATCCCTGGTGGGCTATGAGGAGCGGCATAGCGACGGGAGCAATTTGTTTACCTATACGCGCTTCCTGTGTCCCTATCTCATGAACTACAAGGGGTGGGCGATCTTTGCCGACGGCGACATGGTGTGCCGTGAAGACATCCAGTCGCGTTGGCGCCTTCGGGATCCCAGCAAGGCGGTGCAGGTCGTCAAGCACGACTACCAGACCAAGTCCCAACGCAAATACTTGGGCAACAAAAACGAGAACTACCCGCGCAAGAACTGGTCCAGCGTCATCTTGTGGAACTGCGAACATCCGCAAAACAGGCAACTCACACCGGATTTCATCGGCAGCAAGGATGGTGCGTTCCTGCATCGTTTCCATTGGCTACAGGACAGCGAAATCGGCGATTTGCCGAAAGAGTGGAATTGGCTTGCGATCGAGTACGAGCCCAACGAAAAAGCCAATCTGGTTCACTACACGCTGGGCACCCCCTGCTTTGCCGACTACAAGGACACCGATATGGCGGACGCTTGGCATGACGCATACGCCCGTGCCGCTCAGGGGCTCGAGCGGTAGGTGCAGGGTGCTGCGCGCTAACACCTAAGGCCACAAGGTTTAGTGCAGACCTTAAGCCTTGTCGATTCGACCCAAGCGCGATTAGATCCGCAGTTGGTGCGCACGCATGCGCGATGAAGGACGGAGGTCGTATCTTGGATTCAGTCAACCCTGGAACGCTGCCGACGCCACCCACTTCACCCCCCTCATTTCGTCAGCGCAAAGGCTGGGGTCTGAGCGAGGTCTTGTTCTTTGTCGTCCTGGCTTGCGCGATGGCGGCCGTGGTGTACTGCGGCCGCTTTGCCTACCGCGAGGCGATGCTGCTGGAAGAGACCAAGGCCAACGGCGAGGCGATCGCCCGCTGGGCCGAGTCCATGGCCGAGGCCCATGCCAAGGGCGAACCGATCACGCCGGCTGCCTGTGGCGCGCAGGATGCCGCGCCCGCCACCTGGCAGGCCTGTCGCGACGCGCTGTTTGGCCCCGGTGGTCCCTTTGCGCAGATGCGCAATCCCTTCAATGCCGCCAACACCGTGCTGGGAACCCAATGCCAGCGTAAAAGTGCGGCCACGCGCGGCCATGTGTTGGTGCACAAGGGCACGCCGCCCCCACAGGGTGTGGCGGGCAGCATGTACTGGAGTCCGCTGGAGGAGAAGGACGCGCTGTTCAAAGGCCTGGCTCTGCGCGTGCAGGTGTGCGACGCGGGCGGCTATGCGATCAAGGTCGTGGAGGTGACGCCATGAGCGCCGTGCTGCCACCGGATGCCGCAAACGAAGACCGCTCGCCGGTCCCCCCGGACCTGCCCCTGCGCCGCTGGCTCTATGCCTGGCTGCTCGATCCGCGTATCGAGGGCAATCACCACCTGACGCTGGACCGCTTCATTGCGGGCCTGATCATCGCCAACCTGTTCGCGCTCTTATTCGAGCATGTACCGGCGATCTATGAGCCCTACGCCCGCGCGTTCCACTGGTTCGATGTGGTGTCGGTGGTGATCTTCTCCGCCGAATACCTGATGCGCCTGTACCTGGCGCCAGAGGACGAGGAATTCGCCCAGGCCCGATGGAAGCGGCTGGCCTATATGCGCAGCCCGTTTGCCATCATCGATTTGCTGGCGATCTTGCCGTTTTACCTCTCGATGTTCTTCGCGCTGGACCTGCGCATGCTGCGGGCGCTGCGGCTGCTGCGGATGTTCAAACTGCTGCGGGTGCTGGTGCCGGCGATTCACGAGTTTCGGGCCCTGAACCAAGGTCGCACCTTACGCCAGAAGATCCATGCCCTGGTTTGGCCCAGCGACCATGGCGGCCGGCTGCACCATTACTTTGACAACTTTATTGTGGTCTGGGTGGTGGTGTCGGTGCTGGCAGTGATCCTCGAATCGGTGGAATCGATCCAGTATGTGCTGCACCTGGAGTTCATCATCCTGGATACGGTGGCCGTGGCGATCTTCACCCTGGAATACCTCATGCGGATGTATTCGGTGGTGGAGCAACCGGGCTTTCGCAAGCCGATCATTGGCCGCATCCGCTACGCCAAGTCGGCCAGTGCGCTGATCGATTTTCTGGCCATTGCGCCCTTCTTCCTCGAAGTAATCCTGCACCACTTGATCGACCTGCGCTTCCTGCGGGTGTTCCGGCTGATGCGACTCCTCAAGCTCACACGCTACACCGGCGCTACCACCACCCTGGCCATCGTGGTCAAACGCGAGTGGCCGGTGCTCACCGCCTCTGCGTTTGTGATGTTGCTGCTGGTGCTTCTGACTGCCAGCTTGGGGTATGTGTTCGAGCACGAGTCGCAGCCCGATAAGTTCGAGAACATCCCGCAGTCGATCTACTGGGCGGTGGTGACGCTGGCCAGCGTGGGCTATGGCGATATCGCGCCGGTCACACCGGCGGGTCGGGCCATGACCATCGTGCTGTCCCTGCTGGGGATCGGTATTTTCGCGATCCCGGCGGCGCTGTTGTCGTCGGCCTTTAGCGACCAGCTACGCATCGAGCGTGAGACCTTGCAAAACGAGCTTTACAACATGCTCGCCGACGGCCGCATCTCCGAGGAGGAGCGCGGGCTGATCGATGCCGAGGCCAAGCGTCTTCATTTGAGCCGGGAGGAGGTCGATCGCCTGATCGAAAAAGCGCACCGCCAGCGCGAGGCCGCGTCCAACCACGCTTTAATGTCCCTGCCCCAGTTGATTGCGCAGCCCGCAGCGGCGGTCGAGCGTTACCGCGAGCTTCTGAGTCAGATCCAGCAGCTCGCGCGCATGGGCGATGGCGCGCGGATGACGCAGATCCTGGAGACGCCCGGACGCACCACCGACCTGGAGCGAGAGATCTGGCGGTCCTTGAATGCGTACATCGCGGCGCACGCCCCTGTCGACGCACCGCCGACGCCACCCTCTGGATCCTGAGAGGAACTCGCCTCGCCATGTCACTGCATCAAAAATTGGTCCGCCGCGCCCAGGAGGGTCGCCCTATTCGTGTCGGCTTGATCGGCGCCGGTAAGTTCGGCTCCATGTACCTGGCCCAGGTACCTCGCACGCCCGGCATGCACCTGGTGGCTATCGCCGACCTCTCGCCCGACGGCGCCCGCGCCAACCTGGCCCGTGTGGGCTGGGACCCTCAGCGCACCCAGGCCCGCTCGATCGACGATGCGATCCATACCGGCGCCACCCACATCGGCGACGACTGGCAGGCGCTGGTCCAGCACCCGGCCATCGATATCGTGGTCGAGTGCACCGGCCACCCGATTGCCGCCGTCGACCACTGCCTCATGGCCTTCGAGCACAAGAAGCATGTGGTGAACGTGACGGTCGAGGCCGATGCCTTTTGCGGCCCGCTGCTCGCGCTCAAGGCCTCGCAGGCCGGCGTGGTGTATTCGCTGGCTTTTGGCGACCAGCCCGCCCTGATCTGCGACCTGGTGGACTGGGCGCGCACCTGCGGCTTCCCGGTGGTGGCGGCGGGGCGCGGGCACAAGTGGCTGCCGCATTTTTCCGAGTCGACGCCGGACACGGTGTGGCCCAACTACGGCCTCACGCCCGAACAGGCTGCGCGCGGCGGGCTCAATCCGAAAATGTTCAACAGCTTTCTGGATGGCTCCAAGCCCTCCATCGAGAGCACCGCGGTGGCCAATGCCACCGGTCTGTGCGTCCCCTCCCAGGGCCTCGCCTATCCCTCGGGCAGCGTCGACCAGATCCCTGCGCTCACGCGCCCGCGCAGCGAGGGCGGTGTCCTCGAGCGCAAGGGCATGGTGGAAGTGATCTCCTCGCTCGACGCGCAGGGCAAGCCCATTGACTACGACATCCGCATGGGCGTGTGGGTGACGGTGGAAGGCGAGACCGAGTACGTGCGCAATTGCTTTGAGGAATACAACGCGCAAACCGATCCGAGCGGCCGCTACTTCACCCTCTACAAACGCTGGCACCTGATTGGTCTGGAGGTGGGGTATTCCGTCGCGTCGCTGGCGCTGCGCGGCGAACCCACCGGCGTGGCCACCTGCTGGAAGGCCGATGTGGTCGCCACCGCCAAGCGGGATCTGAAGCCCGGCGAGATGCTCGATGGTGAGGGGGGCTACACGGTGTGGGGCAAGCTCACGCCGGCCGAAGATTCACTGCGTGTAGGCGGCCTACCGCTGGGTCTGGCCCACGACGTCAAGGTGGTGCGCCCCGTTCGCAAGGGCCAGTCGCTCACCTGGGACGATGTGCAGATGGACACCGGCACCCGCGCCTACGCCATTCGCCGCGAATTGGAAAAGCAGGTGCGGCCAGCCTCGAATGCGTCGGTCGGGTGATGAGGACCCGCAAGTCTGCCCATTTGAAAATAAACTAGCGCTTGTTCCTCATTTCCAGGTTCAGGATATGCTGATGAAGGCGCTGGTTGCATTGCTGTTTTCTGTGTTGGTGTTTCCGGCCTGGGCTAGTGCGCCGCAGGCCGCAAGCACGCTTGCCTCCGTCTACATCTTCATGGACACCAATTACGGTGCAATGGTGAGCCGCTACAACTTGAAGGTCGAAGGGGTGGAGATGCCCCAGATGAACGGCTACAAGTACGTTGCGTTCTCCTTCCCTGCGGGTCAGTACTTGATTGAGTCCGACCGGGATGGCGTGGGCGGCACCTCCCTTCAGCTGAAGGTGGGCGCGGGCGAGAATCACTTCATCTTCATTGATCCAGTCGGCTTTCCCCGACCCAAGCCGATTCTGACGGTGGTCGATCAAAAAAGGGGGCTTGAGGGCGTGGGCAGGTCGGTCGAATTGCCGATCCCCGATGCGAGCCTGGCCCTGCTGGCCAACAAGGGCATACGCCTGGTCCGCCAGTCCGCGCCCGTCGTCCTTGCCCTGAACCCGCCGACGGCTCCCGCGCCAGAAGCCGCACAAGCAGCACAAGCAGCACAGGCAGTACAGGCAGTACAAGCGGTGCAGGCGGTACAGGCGGCCGAGGAAGTCCGGCGTAGACAGGCGGAGATCGATCTTTTGCGCGCGCAGGTCGAAGAGGCGCGGAAACGGCAAGCCGAGGTCGAGCGGCTGCGGGCGGAATCTGAGGAGGCTAAGCGCAAGCTGGCCGCGACTGAGGAAAACCTTAAACAGCTCTCGCAGCAGCGAGCCAACCAGGCCGCCGCCTCCTCGCCCGCTCTCGCTCCCGCACAGGCGACGACGCTCGGTAACCGGCGGGCGCTCGTTATCGGCAACGATACCTACCGGTCCGTGCCCAGATTGGCTAATGCGCGTGAAGATGCTCGCACCATTGCGGCCAGCCTCAGCGCGGTCGGCTATCAAGTCACCCTACGGCTGGACTTGAGCGAGCGCGAAATGAAAGCCGTTCTTCGCGCCTTCTCCAGCCAGGTTCAGGGCGGGGATGAAGTGTTGTTCTTCTTCGCCGGACATGGCGTCCAGCTAGGCGCAGCCAACTACCTGTTGCCCACGGACATCGGTAGCGATAGCGAAGCGCAAGTCCGTGACGAGGCGATCCAGCTGCAACGAATTCTCGACGACTTCTCTGATCGCAAAGCCAAGTTCACCTTGGCTATGCTCGATGCGTGCCGCGACAACCCGTTCCGATCACTGGGGCGGTCCATCGGGGGGCGAGGCTTGGCGCCGACTACGGCGGCCACGGGGCAGATGGTGATCTTTTCTGCGGGAACGGGTCAGCAGGCGATGGACAAGCTCAATCAAGCGGATACCAACAAGAACGGTTTGTTTACCCGCGTCTTCGTCCAAGAGATGCAAAAGCCCGGTGTCAGCATCGACCGCGTGATGAAGAACGTTCGCAACCAGGTAGCCGAACTGGCCAAGTCCGTGGGCCATGAGCAAGTGCCGGCGATCTACGACCAGGTTTTGGGCGACTTCTTTTTCAGGCAGTAACGAACGTTTCGACGAACTCGCCTGACGCTTATCGTTCGTACCGTGAAACGTATTGATTGCCTTTGCGTCCTCGTGACCTGCCTGCTCGCAGGCTGCGCGCAAGTGGGCCCGCGCACTGCCAGCGGCCAGCAGGTGGTCGATTGGATGGCCACCTTTCGCAGCGGCGATCTGCGACTGACCTGTGACACCGCGTGTTCGGGCGCATGGGGTGCGAACCGACGCACCGTCAAGGGTCATTACGACGCGCAATCCTGGAATGATCTGGTGGGTGCCATCGCGCTGGTGGGGATGCGCGTGGACAGTGGCTACTTCTATCTGGGCCGAGCGGCTGAGGCCATGCGCCACCACGAGGCGGCGCAAACCTATTACCGCCTTGCGCTGTCCACCACCTTCAAGTGCGCCGGCCTGGTGAACAACTGCGACGGCATCGATGTGCCGCGCGAGGCCTCGGCCGGATTGGCTCGACTCGCGCGCGCCATCCCCGCCACCCCCACCGCGAACACACCGGCGCGGCCGGCGGAAATACCGGCGCGGCTGCGGCCGGAGAGCCGGCCCAAGGAAGAACCGCTGGTCCGGTGATCAGATCAGCGGCGGCTCCACGCGACCCGCATGGGCCGGCGGTTCAAATAGGTTGACCACTCGCCGGTACTCCGTCGGCGTGATCCCCAGGTGCTGGCGGAAGAAGCGCGCAAAGTGCCCCGGCGCCGAGAATCCCAGGTCCAGTGCCACGTCCGACACCGGCTCGTTGCTCAGGCTCAGCCGCCGCACCGCCGTCTCAAAGCGCAGCACATTGGCGTAGACCAGCGGGGTGACTTGCGTGTCGCGCTGAAAGAGCGAAAAAAAGTGGGCGCGCGACAGGCCACTTCGGGTGGCCAGGTCATCGACATCCAACTCGCGGGCCAAGTCGTCACGCATCAAGGCGATCGCTTGGCGAATTCTCGGATCCATGGCCGCAGGCGGGCGCATACGCAGCAGCCCGGCCAGGTCGCGCCAACCCTTGAAGCCAGAGATCACGGCGATGATCAGGTTGAACAGCAGTTCCTCCATCCGCGTCGGCGAGACCTCGTCGGCCCACCACATCTCCAGCACGAACTCTTCGACGATGCGCTGCGTCGCAGAGGTGATGGACACGCACTTGTGTGGAAAAAACCGTGGATGGGCCGTGACGGCCAGCGAGCGTTGCAATTCGGCCAGCCAGCCTGGCTCAATGTAGAGCGCGAGGATCAGTGTCCGATCGCCTGGCGGTGCGTCGTGGATGTAGGCGTGGTGCTCCCAGGCGTTCACAAGGACAGCGGTGTCCGCCCGCAGAGGCGCAGTTTCGCCGCGCACGACGAAGGCGCTATCCGCGCCACCCGCTTTGAGAAGGATGTGGCAGTGGTGATGCGCGTGGCCTACCAGCGGTGCGTCCATGTCGAGTAAAGCGACACGGCCGAACCGACCCTGGTAAATCTTGATGGCGGTAGACACGGACAAGATTCTGGAGTAGTTATCGAGCCCACCGCAACGGGGTACTCCCGAGGCCGCTGGCAGGGTCCCCGGCCGCCCCGGTTTGCCCGGTCACACGCTTAACTGCCTAACCAGTGCCGCCCGGTCGTCCGCCTGGTCGCCGCGGCCCTCCAGTACCACCGTACCGCGCTCCAAGGCGTAAAAGCGATCGACCAGATCCAGGGCCCGGTGCAGGTTTTGCTCGACCAGCAGGATCGGGACCCCGTCGCGGCGCAGTCCGTCGATGAGCTTGAAAATCTCCTCGACGATCATCGGTGCCAAGCCCTCGGTTGGCTCGTCGATGAGCAGCAGCCTGGGTTGGCCAGCCAGTACGCGTGCCATGGCCAGCATCTGCTGCTCCCCGCCTGAGAGCGTGGTGCCCATCTGGGTGCGGCGCTCGCCCAGCCGCGGAAATTGCGTGTACAGGTGCTCGAGCTTGCGCCGACGTTCGCTGCGGCTGATGCCTGGCGTCTGCATGAATCCGAGTACAAGGTTTTCTTCGACGGTCAGACCCGGAAAGATGCGCCGGTCCTCGGGTACGAAGCCGATGCCCCTGCGGCAGATGACCTCCGAGGCTGCGCCGCCGATGGATTGCCCGTCAAACTGTAGCTGCCCGGCGCTGGGCGCGACCCAGCCGGCGATGGTCTTCATGACAGTGGTTTTGCCCACCCCGTTGCGCCCGAAAAGGCCCACCACTTCGCCAGCGTTCACCCTCAGGGTCACCCCTTGCAGGACGTGACTCAGGCCATAGTGGGTGTGCACACCCTGCAACTCAAGCATGCTGCACCTCCTGGCCAAAGTAGGCGGCTTGCACCGCTGGATCCGCCCGGACGACATCGGGGTGGCCCTGCGACAGCTTGGCACCCTGGTGCATCACCACCACGTGGTCGGACAATTTCATCACCAGATCCACGTCATGCTCGACGATGAGGATGCTCAGTCCGTCCTGAACCAGGCTGCGAATCAGTTGAGCCGTGTCTTCGGTGTCGGCATGGCTCATGCCCTGGGTGGGCTCGTCCAGCAGCAGTAGCCGCGGGCGCGAGGCAAGCGCCATGGCGATTTCCAGGCGCCTCTGCTGGCCGTGGCTGAGAAAACCCGCCAGTTCGTCAGCGTCTGCTGCCAGCTCAAATTGGGCGATCAGTTCGTCGACGCGCTGCATTGCGCTGCGGCTGGTGCGTACGTGGTGCAAGCCACGCCACCAGGGACCCGGCTCGACAAACTGCGCCGCCAGACGCAGGTTCTCGCGCACAGGCAGTTCAAAGAACAGGTTGGTGATTTGGAAGCTGCGCGCCAGCCCCGCCGCCAGCAGCCTTTGGGGTGGCTGCCCCGTGATGTCTTGGCCGTCGAGCATGACCTGCCCCGTCAGAGGGCGCAGGGACCCGCTGATTAGATTGAACAGCGTGCTTTTGCCGGCGCCGTTGGGACCGATCACGGCCGTGATGGCGCCACGACGGGCCTCAAAGCTCACATCATCGACCGCCTGGAGGGCTCCAAAGCGCACGCCCAGGTTTCGCGTTTGAAGGAGGACGTCGGTGCTCATATGCGATCCTTTGCGCCGCGCCGGTCGAGTCGCGCTTGCAGCCAGGGGGCCAGGCCGCCGACCAGACCGCGCGGGGCCATGATCACCACGGCCACGAACAGCAGACCAATGGCGATGTGGTGATGCTCAGTCCAGCTGCCGACCACCGAGCGCAGACCTGTGAGCAGGCTCGAACCCAGCAGCGGTCCGATCAGGGTGCCGGTGCCGCCGACGATGACGTTGATCACCGCGTTGCCCGAGACCTGGAAGAACATCAGCTCGGGGCTGACAAAGCCACGCAGCATCGGGTAGAGCGCCCCGCTGGCCCCCGCAATCATCGCCGCCAAAACGAAGACCGCGAGCTTGACGCGCCACGGGTCCACGCCGATGAAGGCCAGCCGCTGCTCGTTGCCGCGCACCGCCGCCAGCTGGCGACCGAAGGGGGTGTCCATCAGAAGGGACAGCAGTGCCCAGACGATAAAGATGAGCGTCAGCACGAGGAGGAAAAACCCCAGGGGCACTGCAGAGGTCAGCCCGCCGCCCACCTGCGCCGCCGGGACGCCGATGAGGCCGTCGCTCGCGCCGAGCTCGCGCGTGTTGTAGATCACCTTGCTGACCACCTGTGCGAGGCCAAAGCTGATGAGTGCGAAATACACCCCTTTGCTGCGGATGGCGATCAACCCACCGAGTAGACCCGCCAGAGCCGAAGCTCCGATGGCAACACCCAGGGCCAGCCAGAAAGAGGCGTCCCAGTGTTTGAGCACCAGCGCCGATACGTAGGCCCCGAGCCCGAAGAACAGCGCCTGCCCCAGGGGCAGCAAGCCAGTGCGACCGAGCAGCAGATCGACGCTGAGCGCCAGCCCGCCGTAGATCAAGGCCTCGGTGGCCAGACGCAGGAAAAACACGTCGCCGACCGCCCAGGCGATCAGCCCGAAGGCCAGCGCCGAGACGAAGAAGACGGCCGCGATCCAACGCAGCGCGTCGGTAGGTCGGCTGCCTGTTGCCGAGGCCGGGGCGACGCGCGCCAAAGCAGACTCAAGCATGACCGAGCCTCCCAAACAAGCCCTGCGGTCGCCAGACGAGCACGAGCACCATGATTCCAAACAGTAGCGGATCGCTCCAGACGGGGCTGATCCACAAGCTGCTGATCGATTGCACCTGGGTGAGCACCAGTCCGGCCAGCACGGCGCCCTTGATGGAGCCCATGCCGCCGATGATCACCACGCTGAAGGCGATGAACACGAAGTCTCGCCCCATGGTCGGGAACACCGAGTACATCGGTGCCAGCAAGACCCCCGCGAGTGCGGCCAACGCCACGCCAAAGGCGAAGGTGGCGGCATACACCTTGTGTACCGGTACGCCCAGGCTGGCGGTCATGTGACGGTCGAAGGCGGCCGCGCGCACCATCGCCCCCAAAGGGGTGCGGAACACCAGCAGCCACACCGCCGCGATGACGGCGCCGCCAAACAGCATCACGAACAGGCGGTAGTGAGGAAAGAACAACCCGAGCATCTCGGTCGCGCCCTGGATGGGCGCCTCCAGACGCAGCGGGTTGGCACCGAACACGATCTTGAGCGCGTCCTCCATCACCACGCCCAGGCCGAAGGTGAGCAGCAAGGTCAGCGTATGCCGATCCTTACTGTGAAAAACGCGCTGGACCAGCGTGCGCTCACTGAGGTAGCCGACCAAAGCCAGAAGCACAGGCGTCACCAGCAGCGCCAGCCAGAACGACAGGCCCATGCCGATCAGTGCGACGGCCACAAAGGCGCCCAGCGCATAGAACTCGCCATGGGCCATGTTGATGACATCCAGCAGGCCAAAGATGATGGTCAGCCCCAAAGCCATCAGAACCACGGCCACCCCGATAGAGAGACCGTTGATGACCTGGGGTGCCAGGACGAACTGAAGCCAGTCCACGCGTATTTCCTTGACGTGAGGTGGAGGATCAGAACCGGGTGCAGGCGTCCGGGCCAATCGCCGCCGCTGCGCTCACCCTGCCCACGATCTCGAACTTGCCGCTGTTGACGCGAACCGCGTACATGTCCTGCATGGCCTGGTGGTCGCCAGCGCGGATAGTCTTGACGCCTTGCGGAGTCGACCAGCTCATGCCGCGCATGGCCTCGCGCACCCTGTCGGTCTCGGTGCTTCGGGCTTTCTCGACCGCGGCCTTGTAGAGGTACAGCACGCCGTAGCTGTCGGTGCCATACAAGTCGGGCAGCGCTTTGTTGGCGGCCTCGAAGGCGGTGACGAATCGCTTGTTCTCGGGCGAATCGATCAGCGGCGAGTAACCCACGCCAGTCACGAAGCCGTCCGCGTTACGGCCGATGGCGGCCAGGTTCTGGCTGGTCACGGTGCCGCTGGCACCGACCACCTGCACGTTGCGGCTGACACCAAACTCCGCCATTTGATTGAACAGGCGCACGGTGTCATTCCCCGCCACCGAGGTGTAGATCACGGTCGGGCGTGAGCTGCGGATCTGACCGAAGTAAGGTGAGTAGTCCTTGTTGTCCAGCGGTGCGAAGACCTCGCCGGCCGACTTGGCGCCCTTGCCCTCGGCTGCGGATTTGAATGCCGCCACGGTGCTGCGACCCATTTCATAGTCGGGGCCCAGGTAGAAGACGTTGGCATTGGGTCGGGTGGTGGCCATCCAGTCGGCCAGGGCGGCCGATTGCATGCCGGCGCGGGCATTGACGCGGAATACATTGGGCGAGCACTTGTCACCGGTGATGGAATCGGCGAAGGACACGGTCGTCGCCATGAGCTTGCCGTTGCGCTCGGCCACCTGTCCCACGGCGAGCGTCGAGCCGCTGTTGACCGTACCGGTCAGGAAGTCGACCTTGGACACCTGGAAGAGTTTTTCCGCCTTCTGCACGGCGACCGCCGGGTTGGCTTCCTCGTCCTCATAGATCAGCTCTAACTGACGCCCGGCTACGCCACCGGCCGCATTGATCTCGCGGGCGGCCAAGTCCAGGCCCCAGCGTACCTGCTGGCCGATACCGGCGTAAGTCCCCGATAGCGGCGTGACCACGCCGATGCGAATCGGCGTGGATTGCGCGAACGCTGCGGCGGCCGCAAGGGTGGTGAGGGTGGCAATAAAAACAGTTTTCATGGTCAGAGTCTCCTTTTGAGTCATAGGCCGCCGTTTCACGGGCGGAGTGGGGGGAACAGGGTGCGCAAAAAGGCGCGTTCAGCGCCCTGTGAAGTGAGGCTTGCGTTTGGCATGAAAAGCCGTCACACCCTCACGGAAGTCGTCGCTGCTGCGAAGCCGTGAATAGCAGTGACCTTCCAATTCGATGGCAATCGACAGCGGGGAGTCCTCGGTGTCATTGAGTAGTTTTTTGGCGGTGCGCTGCGCCAGGGGTGACAGGCTGCACAACTCGGCCACCAGTGCATCGACGGTCTGGGGTAGCTCGGCGTCGGGGACGCACTCGGTGACAACGCCCCAGTCGTAGGCCTGCCGGCCCGTGATACGGCGTGAGCGCATCACCATGTCTTTGGTGCGGGTGATGCCCACCATTTTTTGCAGACGGGCGCTGCCCCCCGATCCAGGGATCTGCCCCAGCTTCTGCTCGGGCAGTGCATACAGCGCACTCTCTCCTGCCAAGCGGAAGTCGCAGGCCAACGTCAACTCGAAGCCCACGCCAAAACAGTAGCCACGCGCAACGGCAATGACGGGTTTGCTGCAGCGCGCCGGGGAAGCGACGTTCCAGGCCAGGGCGCTGACCTTTTCCGGCGACGCTTCCAGAAATCCCTTGATATCGCCCCCACTGGAGAAATGCTCGCCGGCGCCGCGCAGCACGATGACGCGGACACGGTCGTCGGCGTCCAACGCCTCGAAGGTGATGCGCAGTTGTTCGCGCGCCAGCATGCTCACCACGTTCAGCGGCGGTCGATCGAGCACGATGTCGGCGCGGTGCTGCTCGGCCAGGATCTCGACGCGAAAGCCATCCAGTGCGTCGGGCAGTGTGGTCGCGGGGTGGGCAAGGGCGCTCAGGGTCATGGCAAGGTCTTTCTCGGGTTCATTCGGGTTGGATGGTTTCGGCGGGCTGTGAGGGTGCGAGCTCGTAGTCGCCCGACTGCAGCAGGCGGCGAAGGACCTTCCCCACCGGGCTTTTGGGAATCTCGCGTACGAACACGTAGTCGCGCGGGCGTTTGAAATTGACCAGGTCACTGCGACGGCAGTGCGCATCCAGGCTCTGCGCATCGACCGGTCCGTGCGCCTTGACGAAGGCCACCACCTTTTGGCCCCAGCGCTCGTCCTTCAGGCCCGCCACCGCCACCTCGTCGACCTCAGGGTGCAGGGAGAGCACCGATTCGATGTCCACTGGCGAGATGTTCTCGCCGCCGCTGATGATCATGTCGTCGACGCGGCCCGTGACGAACAGATCGCCGTCGGCATCGACGTAGCCGGTGTCTCCGGTGAAGTACCAGCCCGCGTGCAGGCTCTTGGCATCCGCATCGGGACGACGGTGGTAGCCCTCGAAGGCCTCGTCGCTGGTGAGCTCCGCGATGATCTGGCCCTCTTGCATCGAGTCGGTCACTGCATCCGGATTGTGCTGATTGAGTGCGACGACGCGTAGGCGGGTGTTGAAGCCCGCTCGGCCTGCCGAGCCTGGCTTGAGCGTGGCCTGCTGGTTGATCGAGAAGGTATAGATCTCGGAGCTGCCGTAATGATTGACAAAGAGCTCCGGATCAAAGGCGGCCTGCAGCCGCTGCAGCAGGGCGTCGTGCATGGGGGCACCCGCAAAACCGAGCTTGCGCACGCTGGCGACATCGCTGCGCTTGAAATTCGGGTGCGACAACAGGTCGTGGTAGAGGGTGGGCACCAGATACAGGTGACTCACGCCCTGGTCGCGAATCAGCTGCAGGGCGCGTTGGGCCTCAAAGCGCGGCATACAGACAAAGCGGCCGTCGATCAACGCAATGGCCAGCAGCGACCGCACACCCATCGTGTGATACAGCGGCATCACACCTAGCGTGCATTCCCCCACCGCATAGCGGTTCTGTGCTACGTGAGCGAGAGCCGCGGCACGTTCGGCGCGATGTCGGCGCGGCACACCCTTGGGCTTACCGGTGGTGCCGCTGGTGTAGAGCATCAGCGACCCGTCGTCCGCACCGGCCAGCGGCAGCGGATCGACTGGCTGGTTTATCCAGTGATCAAAGCGGTGGACGGTGGCGTTACCAGGGGCTGCGCCGTCCATGACGATACGAGCGATCCGCGGCGCCTCGGTACTGGCTGTTACGGCGGCATCGGTGATCGGTTCCCAGACGACGGCGCGGGCTTGGGCGTCCTGGATGCAGTAGTCCACCTCGTCGGGCTTGGCGCGCCAGTTCAAAGGCGTCATCACGATGCCGGCGAACTGGCAGGCCCAATGCAGGGTGGCCATCTCCCAGCGGTTTTGCAGCACGGTGACCAGGTGATCGCCTTTTTTCAGGCCGGCATCGGCCAGACCGCGCTGTGTGGCGCCGATGTGGCGCGCCCACTGGGCATACGTCAGTTGCAAGGCTGCATCGACCAGACCGACCGCATGCGGACGACGTTCGACGCTTTGCAGAAAAGTGCGACCCAGATCAAGCATGGGGCGTCTCCCGCAGCGGTTGGTCGTTGGCAGGAGCGTGGCCACGGCGCTGCTGCACGACGTCCAGGACTGCGGCCACGATGGGGGTATAGCCCGTGCACCGACATAAATTGCCCGACAGCATGGTGCGCACATCGCTCTCGGTAGGCAGGGGGCCGTGCGCGCAGCGCGCCAGCCAGTCGACGCACGACATCAGGATGCCGGGCGTACAAAAGCCGCACTGCAAGGCGTGATGGCGCCGGAACGCCGCCTGCAGATCGTCGAGCGTGCCGTCGTCGTCGGCCAGACTCTCCACCGTGTGGACCTGCCGTCCGTCGGCCTGGACCGCCAGCGTCAGGCAGGCACGTTGTGCCACGCCATCGATCAAGACGGTGCAGGTACCACACACACCGTGTTCGCAGCCCACATGCACCCCGGTGGCACCTAGGTCGTGGCGTAGAAAATCCGAGAGCAGGCGTCGCGGTTCGGCGTGCGCGCAGCGCTCGCGGCCGTTGAGGGTCAGGCGCAGCGGATGCACCGCGTCGCCGTGTAGTACGTTCATAGGGGGCTCCTGGAAGCGAGGGCCTGATCGATCGCCCGGCGGCCCAGATGGCGCACCAGTCGGCGGCGCAGGGCCGCACTGGCTTGCGGCTCATCGCGCGCCTCCAAGGACCAGGCCAGTTGATTGAGTGCCTCATCCAGGGCGGCGCCTGAAAGCAGGGGCCAGTCGCGCGCCACAGGTCGATCAGCTACGCCGCCGACGGCCACACGCAGATTGCGTGCATCGGCTACTGCTGCAACTGCGCACAGGGCGAAGTCGCCATGACGGATGCCAAATTCCTCGAAGCCGAAGCCTTGGCCGGTCTGGGCCACCGGGAAGCGCACCGCTTCGATCAGTTCGTCGTCGGCGCGCGCGGTCAGCAGCATGCCGGTGAAGAAGTCGTCGGCGGCCAGGCGACGTGCACCACGCTGGCTTCGCAAGCACACCTCGCCACGCAGCGCGGTCAACACCAGGGGCAATTCGGCCGACGGGTCAGCGTGGGCCACGCTGCCCGCCACGGTGCCGCGGTTACGGATCTGGAAGTGCGAGATCCACGGAAAGGCCAGCGCCAGCAGTGGCACTTCCTGTGCTAGGCGCGGGCGGTGTTCCACTGCTGCCTGCGTGACGGCAGCGCCGACTTGCAGCGCGCCGCTATCGATGCGTGCGGTGGCCAGCGCCTGCGAGCGCGAGATGTCCAGCAGCCGCTTGGGGCGCGCCAGACGCATATTCAATACCGCCATCAGCGACTGACCCCCGGCCAGGATGCGGGCGTCGTCGCCCAGCTCGCCCAGCACGGCGGCCGCCTCTTGCGCGGTCTCGACGCGTTGGTAGTCGAAGCGTGCGGGTTTCATGTGCGGATCCCCAGCGCTTGCAGCAGCCGTCGCCACCAAGGTGTGGATACAGGCAGGGGTGCGTGTACCGCACCGCTGGCGGTATCTTGTGCGGCGGCTTGCCGGCCCAAGGATTCGAACAACTGGGCCAGCACCACGCGGGCGGCCCCCTCGAGCATGCGGCTGCCCACGGCGGCCACCTTGCCACCCACTTGGGCCTCGTAGTCGTAATGCAGCCGCGTACCCTCCGGCACGGCCTCCAGCTGCACGCGGCCGCGGCCAGCGGCCGTACCCAGCGCCGACTGGCCTTCGCCGGCCAGCACCAGGCTGCGGGGCGCGTCCAGCTCGGACAGCACGATGCGCGCCTCATACCGGGCTTTGACCAGGCCCACCCCGACGGTCACATCGGCCCGGTAGGCGTGCTCGCCCTCGGGCACGAGCGCGTGGCAGCCGGGAATGACCCGGGCCAGCGCCTGCGGATCCATCAACACCGCAAATACGCGCTGCGGTGTGGCGGCGATGGTCACCGCGCCCTGGGCCTGCAAGGCGCGGCCACCCGGGCGGGCGCCTGCGGCCAGAGCCACCGGCGCTACGGCCTCGGGTGCTGCGGGCTCCGGTTCATCGAGCAGGGCCAGCACGCGAGACGGGGTGAGCGGCAAGCGAATGTCGGTGACGTCGCACAAGGGCCGCAGCGCGTCGGCCACTGCATTGGCGATCGCCACCGGCGTGCTCATGTTGTTGCCTTCGCCCACGCCCTTGGCGCCCAGGGGGGTGAACGGGCTGGGCGTCTCCAGGTGCACGATCACCGGGTCAGGCACCTCGCAGGCGGTGGGCACCAGGTAGTCGGCGAACGTGCCGCTTTGAAAGCTGCCATCGGGGCCGTAGCGGAATTCCTCCATCAGCGCCGCGCCCAGGCCTTGGGCAAACGCACCACGGATCTGCCCGTCCACCAAGGCGGGATTCAGTAGGCGGCCCGCGTCATGGCCTGTGATGTAGCAGTCGATGCGCACCCGGCCGGTGTCGCGGCAAACCTCCACGCCGCACAGATCGAACACGAAGCCATACGCCGCACTCGTGTTGACGCGATCAGCATCGTCGGGCGCAGCCAGCGTCGGCGGCGTCCAGAACGCGGTCTCGCGCAGGCCGGGCAACTCGCCTGCGGGCAGTAGGGCCGGTGCCCAGTGCGGGCTGGCGGCCAGTCGAGCAAAGGGCTGGCGCGTATGGGGCGCGTCACCGTTGAAAACGTAGCCCTGGGAAAACATCACGCGATCGGGTGGGCAGTTGAGCCCGGGCGCCGCAATTCGCGCCAGCCGCTCGCGCAGTCGAATGGCGGCCAGGTGCACCGTGCCTGCGACCGCGCCCGCAAAGCGGCTGCTGTAGTTGCCGGCAGCCACGCTCCAGGCGTCCTTGGCCGTATCGAACTCGACGTTCACGGCGATCTGCGCGAGCTGCAGCCCGAAGACATCGGCCACCACTTGCGCACACACCGTCATATGCCCCTGGCCCGCGGGCGCCGAGGCGATGACTACGTTGACGCCACCGAGCAAGTCGATGGCGACACTGGCGCTGGCGATCGCGCCGTTTTTCGGTCCGGCCTTGGCGCGTTGCTCGCGGGTCAGCGCCGTGCTGATGTAGCCCATGTTGGAGATGGAGGGCTCCACCACGGCGGCCACACCGATGCCATACAGCCGACCGGCTGCGCGCGCGGCGGCCTGCCGCTCCCACAAGCCGTTCTCCAGGGCGGCTGCCCGCGTCTTGTCGGCCAGGGTGTGGTACTCGCCGCTGTCCAGGACAGCGCCGGCGGCGGCAGTGTAGGGAAACTGCTCGGGCCGCACAAAGTGACGCCGACGCAGCGCAATCGGGTCTTCGCCCCGCAAGGCGGCGATGCGGTCCATCAGCCGCTCAAGCGCGTAGTACACCTGCGGCCCGCCGAAGCCGCGTACCAGGCCCGTCGGAGTCTTGTTGGTCAGCACCACACGATTGCGAACTGCCATGTTCGGGATGTCGTAAGCACCCGTCAGCGCGCCGTGCATGCGGTAGAAGGTGGCCGGCTCAGGCGCGCGCAAGTAGGCGCCCACGTCATCGCGCTGGTCCCAGCGCAGAGCGGTGATGCGGCCGCTGGCGTCCAGCGCGGCCTCCAGCGTGGTCAATCGAGCGGTCGCCGAGGTGGCGGCCGCCAGGTGTTCGAGTCGGTCTTCCACCCACTTGACCGGGGCGCCAGCCTTGCGAGAGGCCAGGCACATCAGCACGGCGTAGGGCAGCACTGCCTGCTTGACACCAAAGCTGCCGCCGCTGTCTCGCGGCACGCGGTGCCGCAGTTGGTTGGCGGGCACGCCCAGGGCCAGTGCCATCACCGAGTGCAGTGAGAAAGGCCCCATGAAGTTGGACAGCACCTCATAGGCATGCCCGCCGTTGGCGTCGGGCTGGTGCTCGGCGATGACCACCCCGCACTCGATGGGCGTGCAGCTGTTACGCGGGTAGTGCACTTCGACGCTGACGGTGCGGTCGGCGTCGGCGAAGGCCTGCTCGGGGTCGCCATAGCGAAAGTGCCGCTCGTTGACGATGTTGCTGCCGGCCGCTTCGTGCAGCACTGGGGCGTCGTCGGCGCAGGCCGCCTCGATGCCCACCACTGCGGGCAGCGGGCGGTAGCGCACGCGCACAGCTTCCAAGGCATCTTCGGCCAGCTCGCGGCTGTCGGCGACCACCACGGCCACCGGCTCGCCGCTGTAACGCACACGGTCGACGGCCAGCGCGTGATGTCGCACCGGCACTTTGACGCCCACCAGAAAGGGCTGCGCCCAGCGCAGCACGTCCTCGCCGGTGAGAACCGCCCGCACCCCGGGCAGTGCCAGCGCCGCGGAACCCTCCACTTCCAGCAGCTCGGCGTGGGCATGCGGGCTGCGCACGATGGCTGCATGCAGCGTCCCTGGGGGCGTTCCGAGATCGTCCGCGAAGCGCCCACGCCCGCTCAGGAGCGCAGCATCCTCCTGCCGAGGCAGGGAGCGGCCCAGATGGGTTTCGAGTGGGGCGGGCTGTGCCTCGAGGCCCAGGCCCGGATCGCGATGCACGTTTGGATTCCTGCGTTGTTTCCGGTGAGGACGCAGTGTCTGGACCTCCTTGCCATCGACGAAACGCAACAGTCCGACGAAAGTCCAAATTGTCGGATCAAGAACCTAAAGGTCTGGCGAATGTGATGCCGCGGCGCAGCAAAACTCAGTTTGTCGTGGCGCGTCGTGCTGCCGAAGCAGGCCGCGTCACTCGGTGCGAAGACTCTGCGCCTGCGCGCGAATCGCCTCACGCTTGTCCGGCGTCAGCCGCGCCAGATTGCGCACCTGCATCCCCATGCGCGGATTGCCCGCCAGCAGGGTCTCGTGGCGCATCAAGAAATCCCAATACAGCGTGGTGTAGGGGCAAGCGGTGGGCCCGGTGGCTTGCGCGGGGTCATAGCGACACCCCTTGCAGTGATTGCCCATACGCTGGATGTATTTGCCGCTGGCGATATAGGGCTTGCTCGCCATCAGGCCGCCGTCGCCATACTGGCTCATGCCCAGGGTGTTGGGCAGTTC
>CANHSE010000036.1 GCA_947463025.1 Comamonadaceae bacterium | reverse complement strand
TGCACCCACGCGTTATCAGGGCTTGTTGGCCATGAACACCCTGCTTGCCACAGGCGAGGCGCCGCTGTACGAGGGCTTTCTGGCCTGGCGCGAGATGTGCGCGCGCAACCCCGAGTTTGATGTGGCGCGCCTGTTCGCGCGTGGCAACCCGCAGATGTCGCCGCAGGAGTGCCAGGCCTACAACGCGCCCTTTCCGGATCGCGGGCACCGCGCCGCGCTGCGTGCCTTCCCGCCCCTGGTGCCCGAGCACCCCGACGATGAGGGGGCCGCTGTGTCCCGCGAGGCCGCCATCTTCTGGCGCGAGCGCTGGCAAGGCCGCAGCCTGATGGCCGTGGGCGTGCAAGACCCCGTGCTGGGGCTGCCGGTCATGCAGAGGCTGCAGGCCGGCATCCGCGGCTGCCCGCCGCCTTGGCCGATCGAGGCCGCCGGCCATTTTGTGCAGGAACATGGCCAGGCCATCGCCGAGCGCGCCGTCGCCCATTTCACTGAAGGACCTCCGTGAGCCACATTTATGTTTTCTCGCCGTCCAGCGCCGTGCGCGATCGCGCCGCGATGCGCCGGGGCGTGGCGCGGCTGCGGGCCCTGGGCCACGAAGTGGAGATCGACCCCGACGCCCTCACCAGCCACATGCGCTTTGCCGGCGACGACGCCACCCGCCTGGCCGCCATCCACCGCGCGGCGGCCAGCGGCGCCGACATTGCCCTGATCACCCGCGGCGGCTATGGCCTGACCCGCCTGCTGCCCGATATCCGCTACAAGGCGGTGGCCAAGGCCATCGACAAAGGTCTGCGCTTCGTGGGTCTGAGCGACTTCACCGCCTTTCAGAATGCGCTGATGGCCCAGACCGGCGCGGTGTCCTGGTCGGGGCCGGCGCTGGGCGAGGATTTTGGCGTAGAGGGCGAGCCCGACGAGATCATGCTGGCCTGCTTTGACGATCTGGCGGGCGGGGCAGGGGAGGGAACGGGCTGGCGCTTGCCCGCCGCGGAGGCCCGCGAGCGCGCGTTCAAGGTTCAGGGGCCGCTGTGGGGGGGCAATTTGAGCGTGCTGGTGTCTTTGGTCGGCACGCCCTGGCTGCCGCAGGCGCAAGGCGGCATCCTGTTTCTGGAGGACGTGAACGAGCACCCCTATCGCATCGAGCGCATGCTGACCCAACTCCTGCATGCTGGCATCCTGGGCCGGCAAAAGGCGATCCTGCTAGGCGGCTTCACGAACTACAAGCCGGTTCCGCACGACAAAGGGTACAAGCTGCAGACGGCCGTCGACTGGTTGCGGGCGCGGGTCAAAGCGCCGGTGTTCACCGGCCTCCCGTTTGGGCATGTGGCCACCAAGGTGTGCCTGCCGGTGGGTCAGACGGTGGATCTGCTCGTGCAGGGGCGCGATGCGATGGTGCTGTGGGGGCATACGCACTGAGCGACAGCCTGCCCTCCGGACAGTCATGCTGTTGAAAAATAGTTCTTTTAAAACAGAGCACTTTCGCCAAGTTCTCGCGTAACACTTGAGGTTTTGAGTGGCTCACGCGGAGGGCGGTTTGAGCCTCTTAGGGCCTTTGGATCGAGCTACAGGCCCCAGCGGGGACCCAGGAATCAACGCTTAAACAACACCCGATTTAAATTTGACATAACGCACATCGTATTGTTTTAAGTGAGGTCACCAGGTCGCCGCAGGCCGCTGCTTGCGCAGATGCGCCGCGATCATTTCAAAGACTTCTGGCCGGGCGCCGCGCAAGGCAAAGTCCTGGGCGCTCAGCCCCAGCTGGTTTTTCAGCGACGCATCCGCGCCTGCTTCCAACAACTGCCGCACGGCGGCGGCGGACCCGTATTGCGACGCCATCATCAGCGGTGTCGTGCCATTGGGCGATTCGGCGTCGATGTAGGCATGGGCGTCCAGCAGCATGGTGATCAGCGCCGTGTGGCCGCCGGTGGCGGCGTAATGCAGCGGCGCCCAGCCAGTCTTGTTGACATCCGCGCCGCGGGCGATCAGCCGCCGGGCCAGGTCTGCGTGGCCTTTGAGTGCGGCCATCATCAGCGCGCTTTCGTCGACCGCATTTCGGGTTTCGACCCGCGTCCCGGGCCAGTCGACCAACACCCGCGCGACCTTCAGAGAGCCTTCGCGCAAGGCCAGAAACAGCCCGTACTGGCCCTGGGCGTTGGGCGTGTTGGGATCGAATCCGCGCTTCAGGAGCGACTCCACCATGACCGGATCATCGCGGTTGACGGCGCCGAAAAAGTCTTCAAAGGATCCGGATGAAGCCGAAGAAAATCCAATCAAAACATATAGATAAATGAAATATCTAAAGTATTTTCTCATGATTTGACGCCGCGGAACAATCGCTCGAAATTGGCACTGGTGATGCGGCCCACCTCGTCCGCGTCCAAGCCCCGAAGCTGCCCGATCTGGGCGGCCACATAGGGCACATAGGACGGGTTGTTGGTCTTGCCTCGGTAGGGCACGGGCGCCAGATAGGGGCTGTCGGTCTCGATCAGGATGCGGTCCAGCGGCACCATCGCGGCCACCTCGCGCAGGTCGGCGGCGCTCTTGAAGGTCAGGATGCCGGAAAACGAGATGTAGAAGCCAAGATCCAGGGCCGCCCGGGCTACATGCGCGGTCTCGGTGAAGCAGTGAAACACCCCACCCGCACTGCCGGCCGACCCGTCTTCACCCTCCTCCCGCAGGATGGCCAGGGTGTCGTCGGAGGCGCAGCGGGTGTGAATCACCATCGGCTTGCCGGCCTGACGGGCGGCGCGGATGTGGGTGCGAAAGCGCTGGCGCTGCCACTCCATGTCGGCGATGGTGCGGCCGCCCTTGCGGCTGTCCATTTCGTAATAGTCCAGGCCGGTCTCGCCGACCGCCACCACGCGGGGCAGCGCCGCGCGCTCGACGAGTTCGGCGACCGTGGGCTCATGGACGTCCTCGTTGTCGGGGTGCACGCCGACAGTGGACCAGAAGTTCGAATACGCCAGTGCCAGGCCGTGAACGGTGTCGAACTCCTCGATGGTGGTGCAAATGCACAGGGCGCGATCGACGCGGGCCTGGTCCATGGCCGTCCGGATGGCCGCCAGATCGCCGGCCAGCTCGGGAAAACTCAGGTGGCAGTGGGAATCAACAAACATCGTCCGATGGTACGGGCAGCGGCCAGCCGCCGTTCATCCAAGGGAAAAGGAAGCGGCAAAGCGCCTCAAACCGTCTGGGTGGCGCGGTCCGAGCCCAGGTGGCCGCCCAGGATCTGCTCGATCCGCAGCTTCAGGGCGCGCGATTTCTCGTCGGCGGGAAAGCGAATGCCGACCCCTTGGGTTCGAGTGCCGGAGGCGCCCGAGGGGGTGATCCAGGCGACCTTTCCAACGACGGGGTAACGCTGGACTTCGTCTGGCAAGGACATCAACACATAGACCTCGTCGCCCAGACGGTGGGCGCGGGGGGTGGGGATGAAGATGCCGCCCTCGGCAAACAAGGGCATGTAGGCGGCATACAGGGCCGCCTTTTCCTTGATCGCGAGTTGAATAACGCTGGAGCGGGCGGCCGCAGGGGTGGGGGATGTGGGGTTCATGGGCGCCTGGCAGGCTGGGGGCGCGAGGAGTGTAGGGCGACACGCGCCCGGCTCACAAGCGCCTCGTGCATCAGGCCTGGGTTGAAGGGGTGCTCGGCCGTCCGCAGGGTGTCAGCCAGCTCACGCCACCAGGCGGCCAGCGGAACCAGCGGCACGGCCACCGGCAGGTCGGCCTGCGCAAAAAAGCGCGGCTCACCGCCCGCCCCCACCACCAGCAGGTCGTGACAGACCTTCTGCAAGGCGTCGACCGCTTGCGCCGGCGACCAGTCGGCCACCGCCGCGACCTCGCCGCGCGCCAGGGCCTGGGGCAGTGCGGACCACTGGCGGGCGGTCAGGCCGGCCTGGGCCCAGCGCCAGGCCTCTTCGGGTCGTCCGCCTGCAGCGCGCAGAAGCACCTGGGCATCTTCAGCGGGCATCTGGTCGGACAGCCAGGCCTGGGCCTCCTGGGGAGTGGGCCAGGCCAAGGTATGCGACAGGCAGCGGCTGCGGATCGTGGGCAAGAGCTGGTGGGCGGCCTCACTGGCCAGGACGAAGCGCACCTCGCCTACCGGCTCCTCCAGGGTCTTGAGCAGGCCGTTGGCGGCGATGGTGTTCATGCGCTCGGCGGGATAGACCAATACCACCTTGCCGCGCCCGCGTGCGCTGGTGCGCTGGGCGAATTCGACCGCGTCACGCAGGGCGTCGACGCGGATCTCCTTGCTCGGTTTGCGCTTTTTGTCGTCGATGTCTTGTTGCGCCTTCTCGGACAGGGGCCAGCCCAGCGCCATCATGGCGGTCTCGGGCATGAGGACGCACAGGTCAGCGTGGGTGCGCACCGCGATGGCATGGCAACTCGCGCACTGGCCGCACGCGCCCTGCGCCTGTGGGGCTTCGCACAGCCAAGCCCGGGCCAGCTCGAGACCCAGGGTGTATTGGCCCAGACCCGAAGGCCCCTGCAGCAGCAAGGCATGACCTGGCTGCGGCACCAGGGCCTGCAACTGGGCCGCGATCCAGGGAGGCAGACTCATAGCCACCCTCGCCCGGCCACGGCCTCGCGAACCGCGGTCCACACCGTGTCGCGGGTCTGCGCCGCATCGATACGGGCAAAGCGGTTCGGGTTTTCAAGCACGCGTCGCTGGTAGCCGGCGTGCACCTGCTCGAAAAAGGCCTGCGGCTGCGACTCGAATTTGTCAGGCACACGCGCACCGGCCAGGCGCTGGGCGGCGATGGCGGGATCGAGCTCGAACAGCACGGTCAGATCGGGCTGCCGCAGCGGGCTCGAAGGGTCCGCCCTGCCCTGCACCATGCGTTCGAGCTGGCCCAACACTTGCCAGTCGAAACCGCGGCCACCGCCCTGGTAGGCGAAGGTGGCGTCGGTGAATCGGTCGCACAACACCACATCGCCACGCCCCAGGGCCGGCTCGATCACCTGCTGCAGGTGGTCGCGGCGGGCGGCGAACATGAGCAGGGCCTCGGTGAGGCTGTCCATAGGATCGTTCAGCGCCATCGCGCGCAGCTTCTCGGCCAGCGGTGTGCCTCCGGGCTCGCGGGTGCACACGATCTGGCGGCCGGCGCGGGTGAAGGCCTCGGCCAGGGCCTGAATGTGCGTGGACTTGCCGGCGCCGTCGATGCCTTCGAAGCTGATGAAAAGTCCGTGGGTCATGGCCGGCGCTGGTAGGTGTTGACGGCCCGATTGTGTTCATCCAGGGTCTGGCTGAACTGGCTGCTGCCGTCGCCGCGTGCGACGAAGTACAGGGCAGGACTGCTGGCGGGCTGCACCGCGGCGAGCAGCGAGGCCCGGCCCGGCATGGCAATCGGCGTGGGCGGCATGCCCCGGCGGGTGTAGGTGTTCCAGGGCGTGTCGGTTTGCAGATCGACGCGCCGCAAGTTGCCGTTGAAGGCGGCGCCCATGCCGTAGATGACGGTCGGATCGGTTTGCAAGGGCATGCCGATACGCAGGCGGTTGTGGAACACCGCAGAAATCAGCGGACGCTCCGAGCCGCGACCGGTTTCTTTTTCGATGATGCTGGCCAGTACCAACGCTTCATCGGCCGTGCGCACCATGGCCTGGGGGCTGCGCTGGCTCCAGGCGAGGGCCAGGCGCTTGTCCATGGCGCGCATCGCGCGGCGCAAGACGGCGATGTCGCTGCTGCCCTTGCTGTAGGTGTAGGTGTCGGGGAAGAAGCGGCCTTCGGGGTGCTGGTCGGGGCGGCCCAGGGTCTGCATCAGGGCCTCGTCGGACAGCACCGCGCTGTCTTGGCGCAGGTCGGTCTGCTTGGCCAGCGCGGCACGGAACTGCCGGAACGTCCAGCCCTCGATCAGGCTCACCGCACCCTGGGCCTGGTCTCCGCGGGCCAGCTTGTCCAGAAGGCGCCAGGGCGTGATGCCCGCCTCCAGCTCGTAGCTGCCGGCCTTGATCAGGCGCGCCCGGCCCGAGAGACGAAACCAGGTGTGCAACCAGACCGGATCGACCTCCACGCCCGCGGACTTGACGGTCTGCGCCACCTCGCGGGGCAGGGTGCCGGGCTCGATGGCCAGGTCGATCACCGGCGCGGCCAGGGGCATGGGGCGATGTAGCCACCACGCCACCCCGCCCGCAAGGGCGAGTGTGGCCATCACGACCCAAAGGGCCAGGGTCAGGAGCAGGCGCCGCACAGATCAACGGGAAAGAAAGAGGGAAACACTGAACGCAGTGGGGAGAGGGTCGGGCCATGATAATTCAGCAATGACTCACCCTCTGGAAGGCATCGCCCCCCTGCCCCACCTGGGCGTGATCCGCGCGCAGGGCGAAGACGCGGCCTCGTTCCTCCACAACCAGCTGACCCAGGATTTCCTGCTGCTGAAGCCCGGGCAGGCACGCCTGGCGGCCTTCTGTTCGGCCAAGGGTCGCATGCAGGCGAGCTTCATCGGCCTGACCCTGGCGCCGCACGATACCGCGCTCGTCGTGAGCCGCGATCTGCTGGCGCCGACCCTCAAGCGCCTGTCCATGTTTGTGCTGCGGGCCAAGGTCAAACTGACCGACGCCAGCGAAGCCTTCGTCCTGCGTGGACTGGCGGGTCAGGCCGCGACGGCGGGCGACCCCGCCCTGTCACCCTGGGCGCACGCCGAGCAAGCCGGCGCGCACCAGGTGGGTCTGTATCCGGCCGACGGCCAGGCCCGCGCGCTGTGGCTTGCGCCCACCGGCACGCCCGAGCCTACCGGGCCTGCACTGGATGCCGCGGTCTGGCAATGGGGCGAGGTGCGCAGCGGCGTGGCCACTTTGAGCGCGCCGGTGCTCGAAGCCTTTGTGCCGCAGATGCTCAATTACGAATCGGTGGGCGGCGTGAACTTCAAAAAAGGCTGCTACCCCGGCCAGGAAGTGGTGGCCCGCAGCCAGTTTCGCGGCACCCTCAAGCGCCGGGCGACGCTGGCCCACAGCGCGGCGCCGTTGCAGGCCGGCCAGGAGATCTTTCACTCGGACGATCTCTCGCAACCCTGCGGGCTGGTGGCCCAGGCTGCGCCGGCACCCGGCGGCGGCTTTGAAGCCATCGTGTCGCTGCAAACCAGTGCAATGGACGGTGGCACGCTGTTCGTGGGCGCAGCCGACGGACTTGCCCTGACCCTGCTGCCCCTGCCCTACCCGCTGCTCGCCGATATCTGATCGGGCGGCTTCAGCGCGCCAGCGGCATCGCCATCTCGATGTGGGGAATGCCCACCTCGTCGAAGGGTTCGCCGCGCGAGATAAAGCCCAGGCGCGCATAGAAGTTCTCGGCGGTGCGCTGGGCGTGCAGCATCAACTCGGTGTCACCGCGTCGGCGGGCCGCGTCGATCAGGGCCTGCATCACCACTTGGCCGGCGCCGCCGCCACGCAGCACCTCGTGCACCGCGACCCGTCCGATCTGGCCCAGACCCGGGCGCACCTGCAGCAAGCGGCCGGTGGCCACAGGCTGTTGCAGGCGGTTGTAGACCACGGCGTGCAGGGCGCTCGCGTCGGCTGCATCCCACTCGAGTTCAGCGGGAATACGCTGCTCCTGGACGAACACCCGGGTGCGGATCGCGCCGGCGTCGGCGCTCAATTCGTTCCAGCTGCCCGTGCGGGCCTGCAGCATGGTCTGCCCCGCCTCGAAGCCGGTGAGGATCTCGCGCAGCGCGGGGGGCACGGAGCGTGAGGTCTGCGTAGCGGGGTCGGCGAACACGTACAGCAACTCGCCGCCGATCAAGAGTTGATCGCCGCGAAAGATGGCGCATTCGAACAGCATCGAGCTGTTGCCGATGCGCGCGCAGCGCAACGCCACATCCAGGCGTTCGTCCATGCGCGCCGAGGCGAAGTACTCGACGGTGGCCTTCTTCACATACAGGTCACCGCCCAATTGGTGCATGGCCTCTTCGTAGGGCAGACCCAGCGCGCGCCAGTAGTCGGCCACGGCGGTGTCGAAGTACATGAGGTAGTGGCCGTTAAAGACGATTTTTTGGATGTCCACCTCGACCCAGCGCACCCGCAGGCGGTGGAAGAAGCGGAAATCGGCACGCGTGTGGGGCATGGTGGGGGCCTTCAGGGTCTCAGGGCAGTACGCAGGGCGCGGGCGGCATCGGCATGGGCCTGGCGCGCCTGCTCAATGACGCGCCCCATCTTGATGAATTCATGGACCACGCCGTGGTAAATCTCCAAATCCACCGCCACCCCCGCGGCCCGCAGTTTATCGGCGTAGGCCAAGCCCTCGTCGACCAGCGGGTCGCATTCGGCCAGGCCCACCCAAGCGGGCGCCACGCCGTCCACGTCCGGGGCGTTCAGCGGCGCGAAGCGCCAGTCGTCGCGATCGGCCAGGTCGATGTACTGGGTAAAAAAATAGTCGATCAGCGTCGCGTCCAGCAGCAGTCCTTCGCGATAGTGCTGGTGGGACGGCAGATCCTGGCGGGCGGCGCAGCCGGGGTAAATCAGGAGTTGCAAGGCCAAGGGCAGGCCCACGTCGCGCGCCAGAATGGCGCATACCGCCGCCAGCGTGCCGCCTGCACTGTCTCCCCCGACGGCGATGCGGCGGGGATCCAGTCCCAGGGCTTGGCCGCTTGCGGCCAGATGCTGCAAGGCGTCCCAGGCATCGTTCAAAGCCGTGGGGAAGCGGTGTTCGGGCGCGAGCCGATAGTCCAAGGAGACCACCGCGCAGCCACTCAGACGTGCCAACTCGCGGCACAGCGTGTCGTGCGTGGCGATGCTGCCGATGGTGAAGCCGCCTCCGTGCAGGTACAAAAGCCACGGCAAAAGGGCGCTGCCCTCCGTGTCCGCATACAAACGTACCGGCAGCGGGTGGCCGTCGCGCGCGGGAACCGTGACGTCTTCCACTCGGCGCAGCGTGACACGCGGCACTTCCAACACACCCGCCGCGGCTTCGTAGGCGGCGCGGGCTTGCGCAGGCGCCAGCGTGTGCAGGGGCGGCGCGGCGACGCGCGCTCGGCGTTGGAGCACGTCGCGCATGGCGGGGGTGAGTCGCGGATGGGGCATGGCGTTGGAGGCGATTCGGGGTGAAGAGCGCCTCAAGTCCCACGCGGTGGCAGCCAGCGTCCGAGCAGGCGCCGGCCCGCGGCGCGCACCGGGCGCTCAAACGCGCGCTCGCTGGCCGCCGCGAGCCCGCAGGACAAGGCCACGCCCACCACCAGGATGGTCAGACGCACGGGCATGGCCAGGGCCTCGGCCGACGTCGTCGTCACGGCAGGCAGCACAAACCACGCGAAGCCGAAGAACAACATGGGGTGCAGCAGGTAGGTGCCATAGGTGATGTCCCCCAGCCACTGGGCGACCGGCCGGGCGCGGGGCCCCACGACCACCTGGCCGCTGACCCAGACCACCGCGACGCAAGCCAGAGGCAGAACCACGCCGCGCCATCCGATCAACTCTCCGCCCGACACGGACGGCGCGAGGGCGATCAGCAAGACGGCGATGAACACCCAGGTGACCGCCCCCGCACGCGGGGGTAAGGCGTGTGCGCGCTGGCGCCGCGCGTGACCGATCAAACAACCCGCGAAGAAATACGCCGCGAAAGCCGGCACCTGGTGGTAGGCGTGGGTCGCTGCGGCCAGGCCCAGATCGCCCACCGTGCGGTCGATCCAGGTCCATTGCAAGGCCACCAGCGCGAGCAGCACGCACAGGCGCACCCCCGCATGCGGCAGCACCCGCACCAGCAGCGGCATCGCCAGGTAGAACATGAACTCGATCCCCAGCGACCAGCCGCCGATGGCCAGCGCGGTCACGGCGGGCGTGAAGGCGCCGAACAGGAAGGTGGCGTTGAAGGCCAGGAGCTCGAAGCCGCCGGGCACCCACTGCCCATTGCGCGCCGCCAGCATCACCAGAAACAGCGCGCACACCGCGATGTACAGGGGCGCCAGCCGCAGCCAACGCACCGCCAGGAAAGCGGCGAAGCCACGCAGGCTGCCAATCGCCTGTGCGTCGTACACATAGGCCAGGCTGGCGCCCGAGAGTATGAAAAACAGATAGACGCCGTAGGTGCCCAGGGTGGAAACGGTGGCCAGATCCTGCCAGTACATCAGGTGATAGACCATCACCGACAGCGCGCACAGCCCGCGCAGGATGTCCCAGCCCAGGACGCGATCGTGCCCGCTCACAGCGCCTCGATGCGGCCCGGATCCGGTCGCTCTAACCAGCGCGCAAATTCTTCGGCCAGTTGCTGGCTCGCCGCGACCGCCTGGTTCCAGACTTGCGCGCGGGCGGCCACGTCATTGCCATAGCGGGTGAAGTCGGTGCGATCGGGCAGCTTGGCGTTGGGCAAGCGCGCCACCCACGCGGGGTCGGGCGCGACCACCAGCATGTTCTCCAGGAAAGGCGTGGCCCCATGACGCCAACGCAGGCCCTTGTCCAGCCAACCGGGTATCACAGCCTTCTGGAAATGCGGATACAGCACGATGCGCGCACCCGACCCGCGCGCGGGGTCGGCGCGGTAGTCCAGGTGCAGGTGGTAGTCGGTCAAGCCGCCATCCCAATAGGCGCCCGGCGGCACGCCCGGGATGTCCTGCACCGCGCGCAAGGCGAAGGGGATGGAGCAACTGGCCTGTACGACCGGGAAGAAGTTAGCGTCGGTCAGGGTGGCCCGGCGCGTGCGGAAATCATCGATCGCAAAGGGCAGCGCGCCCTCGCCCGCCGAGAACACCACGCGCTCGAGCCAGCCGCCCAGCGCCCTGCGATGCACCGCGTTGGCCAGGAAGGCGCCCAGATACCCCAGCGGCGTGGCCACCGGGTGTTCGCGCCGCAGCACATGCCGTCCGCGCACGGCGAGCACGTGCAGGCGGTAACGCGGGTGGGTCAGTACCTCCTGCACGCGCCCGCCATAAAAACCGCGCAGGCCCTGCCCAAAGCGCTCGGAAACATGGTCCGCCGTCGGTCCGCGTCTACCCGCAGGGGTCTCGTAACTCTGATGGATGTAGTCGTGCGACAGCCGCTCCAAGGCGCTGACGGTGTCCGACAAACACGCCGTGGCCAAGCGCCAGGCGCCGATCGAGGCGCCCACGAGATCGACGGGCTGGTCGCTGCGAGGCAGCCACTGGCCGAAGATGAACTGGTCCAAGGGCCCCAGCACCAGACCCTTGGGGCCGCCGGCTGCGCCCGGCACAACCCCAATGTCCTGGGGTGACAAGCCATGCTGCGCAATGTGTGCCCGCGCCCGGGGGCCGGCGTACAGGCGCAGGGCGGGCGTCGCGCTCACGGTTTGCGCAGGCCCTGCAGCTTGGCGAAGGCGCCCGCCATGGCGGTGGGGGATGCCTGTGCCGGGGCCGGCTTGGAGTTGCGGCCGGGCGCGCGGGGCTCGAAGCGGTTGTCAGCCGCGCGCGTCTCGCGCCCGCCGCGCGCCGGGGCGGCATCGAGCTTGAGGGTGAGGCTAATCCGCTTGCGTGCAGGATCCACTTCGAGCACGCGCACCTTGACGATGTCGCCAGTCTTGACCACTTCGCGCGCGTCGTTGACAAACTTGTGCGACAGCTGGCTCACATGCGCCAGGCCGTCCTGGTGAACGCCTAAGTCAATGAAGGCACCGAAAGCGGCCACGTTGCTCACCGTGCCCTCGAGCACCATGCCTTCGCGCAGGTCGGCGATGTCTTCCACGCCCTCGTTGAAACGCGCCACCTTGAAATCAGGCCGTGGGTCGCGGCCCGGCTTTTCGAGCTCGGACAGGATGTCGCGCACCGTGATCACGCCCACCGTGTCATTCGCATAGAGCTCAGGCCGCAGGGTCTTGAGCAGCTCCGCGCGCCCCATCACCTCCTGCACCGGCTTGCCCACCTGATCCAACATCTTCTGAACCACCGGATAGGTCTCGGGATGCACGCCGGTCATGTCCAGCGGGTTGTCGCCACCGCGTATGCGCAAAAAGCCGGCCGCCTGCTCGAAGGTCTTGGCACCCAGGCCGCTGACCTCCATCAGCTGCTGGCGGCTGCGAAAAGCGCCATGTGACTCGCGCCAGCGCACCACCGCCTTGGCCACGGTGCCCGAGAGGCCCGACACCCGGGCCAGCAGCGGCGCGCTGGCGGTGTTCAGGTCAACCCCCACGCCATTCACGCAATCCTCGACCACAGCATCCAGCGTGCGCGCCAGCTCGCCCTGGTTCACATCGTGCTGGTACTGGCCCACGCCAATCGACTTGGGATCGATCTTCACGAGTTCGGCCAAGGGATCTTGCAGACGCCGCGCGATGCTGGCGGCCCCACGCAGGCTCACGTCCACATCGGGCATTTCTTGTGAGGCGAATTCACTGGCCGAATAGACCGAGGCGCCTGCCTCACTCACCACCACCCGCTGGATATCGGCCTCCAGTCGTTTGACCAGATCGCTGGCCAGCTTATCGGTCTCGCGGCTGGCGGTGCCGTTGCCGATGGCAATCAGCGTGACGCTGTGCTTCTTGCACAGACCTCCCAGGGTATGCAGCGCGCCTTCCCAATCGCGGCGCGGCTCGTGCGGATAGACCGTGGCGGTATCCACCAGCTTGCCGGTGGCATCCACCACCGCCACCTTCACGCCGGTGCGAATGCCCGGATCCAGGCCCATCACCACGCGCGGACCTGCGGGCGCTGCGAGCAGCAGGTCACGCAGGTTGTCGGCGAAGACCTTGATCGCCACCTTCTCCGCCTCCTCTCGCAAACGGGTGAACAGATCCCGCTCGGTGGACAGCGACAGCTTGACGCGCCAGGTCCAGGCCACGCATTTGCGCAGCAGGTCGTCGGCGGGCCGGGCCGCATGGCGCCAGCCCAGATGCAGGGCGATGCGGCCCTCGGCCACCGAAGGCTGGCCCGGTTCGGGCTCTACGGGCAGGGTCAGGCGGGCGTCCAGAATTTCCAGCTGGCGGCCCCGAAACACGGCCAGCGCGCGGTGCGAGGGCACACGGCCGACCGGCTCGTCGTAATCGAAGTAATCGCGAAACTTGGCGACGTCGGGATGATTTTCGTCCTTGCCCGTGGCCAGCTTGGACTTGAAGAGGCCTTCGTCCCACAGCCACTCACGCAGCGACTTCACCAACACCGGGTCTTCGGCCCAGCGCTCGGACAGCAGGTCTCGCACGCCATCGAGCACGGCGGCCACCGAGGTGAAGTCCTCGCCGCCCTCGCCTTTCTCGGCCTTCACAAAGGGCTGGGCCTGGGTCTGCGGATCCAGGGTCGGGTCTGCAAACAGAAGATCGGCCAGCGGCTCCAGCCCCGCCTCGCGCGCGATCTGGCCCTTGGTGCGGCGCTTGGGCTTGTACGGCAGGTAGAGGTCTTCCAATTCCTGCTTGGTGGGCGCCGCCTCGATCGCAGCACGCAGCTCGGGGGTGAGCTTGCCTTGTTCGTCGATGCTTTGCAGGATGGCCTCGCGCCGCGCGTGCAACTCGCGCAGGTAGCCGAGGCGGTATTCAAGCTCGCGCAAATGCACGTCGTCGAGGCCGCCCGTGGCCTCCTTGCGATAGCGCGCGATGAAGGGCACCGTGGCGCCGGAATCGAGCAGACTGATGGCAGCCTGCACCTGATGCTCTTGAACCTGGATCTCGGAGGCGATCTGGCGAACGATACTTTGCATGCCGGGGGACACTCAACACGTTTTGAGGACGCGCGAGTGTGCCATAGGCCCCTCGGCGGCCCGTGGGCCTGCGCTCAGACCAGTTTCACCAGCTGTTTGCCGAAGTTGTGGCCTTTGAGCAGACCCAGAAAGGCCTCGGGCGCCGCTGCCAGTCCCTGGGCCACGCTCTCGCGCGGACGCAGCGCGCCGCTGCCCACCAACTTGCCCAATTCCTGGAGCGCCTCGGGCCAGACCTCCATGTGCTCGCTCACGATGAAGCCCTCGACCCGCAGGCGACTGACCAGAATCAGCTGCGGATACGCCATGGGAATCGGCTGGCCGTCGTAGCCGGCAATCATTCCGCACATGGCGATGCGGCCAAACGCGTTCATGCGCAGCATCACCGCATCGAGGATGCGACCACCCACGTTTTCGAAATACCCGTCGATGCCTTGCGGGCAGGCCTGCTTGAGTGCCTTGCCCAGCGAGGCGGCGTCGGGGTGCGCCTTGTAGTCGATGCAGGCGTCAAAGCCCAGTTCCTCGGTCACATAGCGGCATTTGTCGGCGCCGCCCGCAATGCCCACCGCCCGTGCGCCGCGCGCCTTGGCCAAGGCCCCCACCGCGCTGCCCACCGCGCCGCTGGCGGCGCTCACCACCACGGTCTGCCCGGGCTGCGGGTCGATGATCTTGCACAGGCCGTACCAGGCGGTCACGCCGGGCATGCCCACCGCGCCCAGGTAATGCGACAGCGGCACATGGGTGGTGTCGACCTTGCGAAGCAGACCGGGCTGGTTGGCATCGGCCACGCTGTATTCCTGCCAGCCGCCCATGCCCACCACCTTATCGCCGGGCGCAAAGCGCGGGTGGCGGCTTTCCACCACCTCGCCCACGGTGCCCCCGATCATCACCGCGCCCAGGGGCTGGGGCTGCGCGTAGCTCTTGCCCTCGTTCATGCGGCCTCGCATGTACGGATCCAGGCTCAGGTAGTGATGGCGAACCAGCACCTGGCCGTCTTGCAACGGCGGGGTGTCGGCGGCGACAAGTTTGAAGTTGGCGGTGGACGCTTCGCCCTGCGGACGGCTGTCCAGGACGATCAGATGGTTTTGGGGCATGGACACTCCTGAAAAAATTCAACCGCCGGTGATGACGCTCACGCCGCCATCGACCGCCAGCCACTGGCCGGTGATGTGCTTGCCAGCGTCCGATGCGAACAGCACGGTCAAGCCCTTGAGATCTTCATCGTCGCCCAGGCGCTGCAGCGGCGCGTGGGATGCCAACTCCTGCTCGCCCAGTTGCTCCAAGGTGGCATAGGTCATCTTGCTGGGGAAGAAGCCCGGACAGATGGCGTTGACGGTGATGTTGTGGCGCCCCCACTCACAGGCCAGGGCGCGGGTGAAGTTGATCACCGCCCCCTTGGAGGTGTTGTAGGCCAGCATCTGCAACTGCGGCGGATTGCCCCCGAGGCCCGCGATCGAGGCGATGTTGATGATGCGGCCGGATTGGCGCGGGATCATGCAGTGCTTGGCCAGGTGCTGACTCAAAATGAAATAGCCCCGCACATTCAGGTTCATCAGCTTGTCCCAGGCCGCGACCGGATGGTCTTCGGCCGGTGCGCCCCAAGTGGCTCCCGCGTTGTTCACGAGGATATCGACCGACCCCAGGCGCGCCAGCGTCTCGTCGGCCAGGCGGCGGATGTCGGCCTCCTGGCCGCAGTCGGCGGCGATCCACTGAGCGTCGATGCCCGCGGCCTTCAGTTCGGCGGCGGCGGCTTCTAGGTCGGCGGCCTTGCGCGAAGTCAGCATCACGCGTGCGCCCGCCTCGCCCAGCGCGTGCGCCATTTGCAGCCCCAGACCACGCGAGCCGCCCGTGACGAGGGCGGTCTTGCCTTGGAGGTTGAACAGGTCGTTGACGTTGCGGGTCATGGGGGTGTCTCTCTTTGTAGGGGAATATCGAATCGGAAATCAGAAAGCGTCTTCGGGCATGTCGGCGCAGGTGCGGTCACGGCGGGCCACCACGCGCAGCCAGGCGTCGATACGCGGCAACTCATAGTGAAAGAAATACTGGGCGGCATGGCGGCGGCCTGTGTGAGCGGGATCTGCCCGCAGCACGTCCAGCCAGGTCCAGGCAATCACCAGATGGCCGAACGCCTGCATATACGGCACCGCATTGGCCAGCGCCTGGCCCGCATCGCTGGTGGCCCAGGCCGCTTTGGTGGCCGCGCCCACTTGCTGCAAGGCGCCGGCCAGCGCGTTGGCATGCGCGGCGAGCTCGGGCTGCTGCAGGGCCTGCGAGATGGTGGCGTCGATCCGGCCCGCCAGCAGCATCAGGCCGCGCCCACCTTCCATCGTCACCTTGCGCCCTAGCAGGTCGGCGGCCTGGATGCCGTGCGTGCCTTCGTGAATCATGTTCAGGCGGTTGTCACGCCAGTACTGTTCGACCGGGAAATCGCGCGTGTAGCCATAGCCGCCGTGCACCTGAATCGCCAGCGAATTGGCCTCTAGACAGAACTCGCTGGGCCAGCTCTTGGCCACCGGCGTGAGCACCTCCAGGAGCAGCCGGGCCTCATCGGCCGCAGCCGCATCCCCCGTGTGCTGCTCGTCGACCAGGCGGGCGCAATACAGCATCAGAGCCAGCGCGCCTTCGCAGTACGACTTCTGCGCCAGCAGCATGCGCTTGATGTCGGCGTGTTCGATGATGCGCACCTGCGGCCGCGACGGGTCTTTGCCCGCCGCGCCCAGAAGCCGCCCCTGCGGGCGGTTGCGCGCGTAGTCCAGCGAGGCCTCGTAGCCCGCCAAACCCAGCGCGGTGGCGGCCATGCCGATGCCGATACGCGCCTCGTTCATCATGTGGAACATGCAGCGCAGGCCCTCGCCGGGTTGGCCGACCAGGTAGCCCACGGCGCCAGAACCGGCGCCATCCAGGCCCGCACCGCCCTGCCCCCGCACGGGGAACTTGCCCTCG
Organism: Comamonadaceae bacterium; assembly: GCA_947463025.1. Lineage (GTDB taxonomy): Bacteria > Pseudomonadota > Gammaproteobacteria > Burkholderiales > Burkholderiaceae_C > Ramlibacter. The sequence goes on along the minus strand of CANHSE010000036.1, from coordinate 3,065 downwards.
CCGAAATTGAGCAGCGTATTGGTCGTGCCGCGCCACCCGAGCTTGTGATTGAGGCCCGCCAGGGCCACGTCATTGCGCTCGCCGGTCAAACGGCCTTCGGTGTCCACCAGCTTCTTGGGCACGATGAACAGCGAGATACCTTTCACGCCCGGCACCAACTGGCCGTCGGCCCCCGGAATCTTGGCCAGCACCAAATGAATGATGTTCTCGGTCAGCTCGTGCTCGCCGGCCGAGATCCACATCTTGTTGCCACGCAGGCGAAAGCGCGGACCCAGCGGATCGTCGGCATAGCCCGCGCCATCAGGTACCGCGCGCGTGGCGATGTCGGACAGTGAGGATCCCGCCTGCGGCTCAGACAGGCACATGGTGCCCGAGAAGCGTCCGTTGAATTCGTTGGCCGCGAACACCTGCTTTTGCAGCGGCGTGCCGTGCGCCATCAACAGGTTGGCATTGCCCACCGTGAGCAGCCCGCCGCCGATGCTGACCGAGGCCTTGCCAAAGAACAGGCCCGCTGCCGCCTCCACCACATAAGGCAGCTGCATGCCGCCGACATCGTGGTCTTGGGCGGCACTGAGCATGCCGGATTCGGCATACGCATCCCAGGCGGCTTTCGTGGCCGCAGGCAGGATCACCCGCTCGCCGTCAAAGTGCGGCTCCTCGGTGTCCACCAGCCGATTAAAAGGCGCGAACTTCTCGCGGGCGATGCGCTCGCAGGTGTCGAGCACCGCGTCAAAGGTCTCGCGGCTGTGGTCCGAAAAGCGCGGACGCGACGCAAGATCGCCGACCTGCAGCCAGTCATGCAGCAGGAAGTCGACGGTCTCGCGCAGGGCCATGACGGTCAGAGCACTTCGAACACGCCCGCCGCACCCATGCCACCGCCCACGCACATGGTCACGCACACGCGCTTGGCACCGCGCCGCTTGCCCTCGATCAGTGCATGACCCGTCAGGCGCTGGCCCGACACGCCATAAGGGTGGCCCACCGCGATCGCGCCGCCATTGACGTTCAGGCGATCAGCGGGAATGCCCAGCTTGTCACGGCAATACATCACCTGCACGGCGAAAGCCTCATTGAGCTCCCACAGGTCGATATCGGACACCTTCAGGCCCAGGCGCGCCAGCACCTTGGGCACCGCGAAGACCGGGCCGATGCCCATCTCGTCGGGCTCGCAACCGGCCACCGCAAAACCCAGAAAGCGCCCCAGGGGCTTGAGGCCCTGGCGTGCGGCATAGGCCTCGCTGACGACCACGCAGGCACCCGCGCCATCGGAAAACTGGCTGGCATTGCCCGCCGACACCAGACCCCCGGGCAGCGCCGCGCGGATCCCGCTGATGCCTTCTTTCGTGGTGCCCTCGCGCAGACCTTCGTCCACGCTCACCGTCACTTCTTTGGTGCGCAGACCCATCACCGCATCGGCCACACCGGCCTGTACCGTGATCGGCGCGATCTCGTCGGTGAACTTGCCCGCAGCCTGAGCGGCGCAGGCCTTTTGCTGGCTGGCCGCACCATATTCGTCCATCGCATCACGGCCGATGCCATAGCGCTTGGCCACCTGTTCGGCGGTCTGCAGCATGTTCCAGTAGATCTCGGACTTTTTCTTGAACAGAGCCGGATCTTGAATCATGTGGGTGTTCATCTCCTGCTGCACGCAGGAAATGCTCTCGACCCCACCGGCTACATACACATCACCCTCGCCCGCGATGATGCGTTGCGAGGCCATGGCAATCGTCTGCAGGCCCGACGAGCAAAAACGGTTGATGGTCACCCCCGACACGGTGACGGGCAGGTCCGCCATCAGCGCGATCTGGCGTGCGATGTTGGCACCGGTGGCGCCCTCGGGCGTGGCGCATCCCATGAGGACGTCTTCCACCGCGTCGCCGGGCACGCCGGCACGCTGCAGCGCATGCTTGACCGCATGGCCGCCCAGGGTGGCGCCATGGGTCATGTTGAAGGCGCCCTTCCAGCTTTTGGCAAGCGGGGTGCGGGCGGTGGAGACGATGAGGGCTTGGGTCATGGAAATACGTCCTCGCGTTTTACGGGAAGGTCTTGCTTTCAGCGACCAGGCGCTGAATGAGCGGCGCAGGCTCCCAGAATGCCGCGTCGTCATACGGGTTCTGCTGGAAACGCTTCATGGCCTGGACCATGTTGAACAGGCCAAACTCGTTGGCGTACTGCATGGGGCCACCGCGGAAGATCGGAAAGCCATAGCCGGTGATGTAGACCATGTCGATGTCGCTGGCGCGGGCGGCGATGCCTTCTTCCAGGATGTGCGCAGCTTCGTTCACCAACGAGAACACCAGGCGCTGCACGATCTCCTCGTCAGAGATCTTGCGCGGGCTGATGCCCAGCGCCTTGCGGTGTTCGTCGATCAGTGTGGCCACTACGGGTGACGGGATGGCATCGCGTTTGCCCGCCTGGTAGTCGTACCAGCCGGCACCGGTCTTCTGGCCGTAGCGCCCCAGCTCGCACAGGCGATCGGCGCTGGCGCTGTATTTCATGCCAGGTTTTTCGACATACCGGCGCTTGCGGATCGCCCACCCGATGTCATTACCGGCCAAATCGCCCATACGGAACGGGCCCATGGCAAAACCGAACTTTTCGACGGCCTTGTCCACCTGCTGCGGCGTGCAGCCTTCATCCAGCAGGAAACCGGCCTGGCGGCTGTACTGCTCGATCATGCGGTTGCCGATGAAGCCGTCGCACACGCCCGAGACCACCGCGGTCTTGCGGATCTTCTTGGCCACGCCCATCACGGTGGCCAGCACGTCCTTGGCGGTCTTCTCGCCGCGCACCACCTCCAGCAGCTTCATCACGTTGGCCGGGCTGAAGAAGTGCATGCCCACCACGTCCTGCGGGCGCTGGGTGAAGGAGGCGATGCGGTTGACGTCCAGCGTGGAGGTGTTGGAGGCCAGGATGGCGCCGGGCTTCATCACCGCGTCGAGTTGCTTGAACACCGCCTCCTTGACGCCGATCTCCTCGAACACCGCTTCGATGACCAGGTCGGCCTGGGCGATGTCGGCGTAGCTCAGCGTGGTGGACAGCAGGGCCATGCGCTGCTGGTACTT
>CANHSE010000035.1 GCA_947463025.1 Comamonadaceae bacterium | reverse complement strand
GCGTCTGCGGTCACTCCGGCAATTCCCTCTCGCTTCGAAGCCTCGCTCGGCATCGTGGACCCGCATGGGTCATGTTGATGTTTAGAGAAATGAAGGTCACGCGATGAAGCGGATGCTGATTAACGCCACCCAGGCTGAAGAACGCCGGTTGGCCATCGTCGATGGGCAAAAGCTCCTCGACTACGAAATCGAGATCGAAGGGCGCGAACAGCGCAAGGGCAATATCTACAAGGCGGTCGTGACGCGGGTGGAGCCCTCGCTCGAGGCCTGCTTCGTCGACTACGGCGAAGACCGCCACGGCTTCCTGCCGTTCAAGGAAATCTCCAAGCAGTACTTCCAGCCGGGTGTGTCGGCCTCGCAGGCCCGCATCAACGAGGCCATCAAGGAGGGCCAGGAGCTGCTGGTGCAGGTCGAGAAAGAGGAGCGTGGCAACAAGGGCGCGGCCCTGACCACCTTCGTCTCGCTGGCTGGCCGCTACGTGGTCCTGATGCCCAATAACCCGCGCGGCGGCGGCGTGAGCCGACGCATCGAGGGCGATGACCGGGCCGAACTCAAGGAGGCGATGGACCAACTGGAGTATCCCAACGGGATGTCCATCATCGCCCGCACCGCCGGCATCGGCCGCAGCGCCCCCGAGCTGCAATGGGACCTGAACTACCTGCTCAAACTCTGGACCGCCATCGACGGCGCGGCCAAGGGCGGCAAGGGCGCCTTCCTGATCTACCAGGAATCGTCGTTGGTGATTCGCGCAATCCGCGATTACTTCAACAACGACATCGGCGACATCCTGATCGACACCGACGACATCTACGAGCAGGCGCACCAGTTCATGGCGCACGTCATGCCCGAGCATGCCGCCAAGGTCAAGCGCTATCGCGATGACGCACCGCTGTTCTCGCGTTTCCAGATCGAGCACCAGATCGAATCAGCCTATGCCCGCGAGGTCAAGCTGCCCTCGGGCGGCGTGATCGTGATCGACCACACCGAGGCCCTGGTGTCGGTGGACGTCAACTCGGCGCGCGCCATCAAGGGCGGCGACATCGAAGAGACCGCCACCCGCACCAACCTGGAAGCCGCCGACGAAGTGGCGCGTCAGATGCGTCTGCGTGACCTGGGCGGTCTGATCGTGATCGACTTCATCGACATGGAGGAATCACGCAACCGCCGTGAAGTCGAGAGCCGCCTGCGCGACGCCCTGCGCCAGGACCGTGCCCGCGTGCAATTTGGCACCATCAGCAAGTTTGGCCTGATGGAGATGAGCCGCCAGCGCCTGCGCCCGGCCCTGTCTGAAGGCGCGTCCATCCCCTGCCCGCGTTGCGGTGGCCATGGCCACATCCGCGACACCGAGAGCTCGGCGCTGCAGATCCTGCGGATCATTCAGGAAGAGTCCATGAAGGACGGAACCGCCGCCGTGCATGTGCAGGTACCGGTGGAAGTGGCCTCGTTCCTCCTGAACGAAAAGCGCACCGAGATCGCCAAGATCGAGCTCAAGCAGCGAATTGGCGTGATCATGATCCCGAACAAGTCGCTGGAGACGCCCAACTACCGTCTGGAACGTCTCAAGCACGACGATCCGCGCCTGGACAGCCTGGCGGCCAGCTACCACATGGCGGTGGAAGTCGAAGACCCGACCACCGTGACGCGCCGCTCGCAAGAGCGAGCCAACAAGCAAGAGCCGGTGATCAAGGGCGTGTTGCCCGATGCACCGGCGCCCATCGCCCCGCCCAAGCCCGAACCCGAGACGCGACCTGAAACGGCGCGCAGCGGCGTGGGCCGTGGCGGCAGCAAGGGCGCAGCGGCGCCCGCGCCTGCCCCGCAACCCGCCTCGGGCGGTTTCATGGGCTGGCTGCGCGGTCTGTTCGGTTCGTCTGCGCCGGCGCCTGCGCCGGCACCGGCAGCGGCCAAGGAAGAAAAACGTGAGGGCCGTGGTGAACGCGGCGAGCGTGGCGATCGCGCAGAGCGCGGTGAACGCGGTGACGGTCGTCGCGGTGGCCGCGGCGGTCGTGGTGGACGCGGTCGTGATGGCGAGACCCGTCGCTCCGAGGGCGCAGGCGCCGAGGGCGAAGGCCGCGGGCGCGGTGAGCGCGCCGAGCGGGGTGAGCGCCAGGAACCCCGTGAGGGACGTGAGCCGCGTGAGGCACGCGAGCCGCGCGAGGGTCGGGGACCGCGTGAAGGGCGCGAAGGCCGTGAGCCGCGCGAGGGACGCGAGCCCCGTGAGCCGCGTGAGCCGCGTGAAGCGCGCAACCGTCGCGACGAAGCGCCAGCCGATGTCAATGGTGTGGGCGAGGGTACCGAGAATCAGATGGCGCCTGAGACGCGCGGTGAACGTGGAACCCGTGGCGAGCGTGGTGAGCGCGGCGAAGGCCGTCGTGAGCGGGGCGAAGGTCGTCGCGAACGAGGCGAGCGTCGTGCCGAGGGCCCGCGTGAAGACGGCGCGCCAACTGGCGAATCCACCGGGGCTCTGGCGGGCAACGGCGTGGCGACCGAATCAGCGGGCATGCTCGAGTCCGACGGCTCGGCACCGCGCGAGCCGCGTGCGCAGGGCGAGAACGGCGATGGCCGTCGCCGTTCGCGTGACCGCTATGGCCGTGACCGCCGCGAGCGCGGTGAGCGCTCGGGCCGCGACGAGGGGATGGCCCCTGAAGGCCTGAGCGAAGGCCAAGACGCCAGCGCCGCGCCCGCCCCTACTGCGGACGCAGGCGAAGACGCACCGCGTCGCCCGCGCTACCCGACCGGGTTTGCGAGCGACAGCGACACGCCTGCAAACGACACTTCCGCAGCGCCCGAGGCCATAGCGGAGACGTTGGCACGCGCGCCGGTCGCGGCACCTGTTGCTGCACCTGCACCCGCGAGCGCCACGCAACGCGCTGGCCTGCCGCGCGTACAGGGCTTCACCCTGCCGCTGACCCAACTGCAAGAGATCGCCGAAGGTTCGGGTCTGCAGTGGGTGAACTCCGACGCCGACAAGGTGGCCGCCGTTCAAGCCGCAATCGCCGCCGAGCCCAAGCCGGTACATGTGCCGCGGGAGCGGCCGGCACCGGTGGTAATCGATGAAGGTCCGCTGGTGCTGGTGGAGACGCGCCGCGACCTGAGTCAGGTCAAGCTGCCGTTCGAGACGCCGAGCGCAAGCTAATCCACGGCTCGCCGGTACGAAGCCCCTTGGTTCTTTGGACTGGGGGCTTTTTCTTTTTGGGTTTTTCGTTGGCGTTGCAACGCGGTGGGCTTGGCTTCGTTAGCCCGCACCGCACGGGGTACGCGGGGCGGGCCCGGGGGCTTCAAGTACGGGGGCCCTTCGGGCTTCCTTGCGGTGCTCGGTCGCTGGGGGCACGCGCGACAACTCGCCCTTCGGGCTCAGACACGTCGCGCTTTCCACCCCCATCGCCCTGCGCTCCTCAGCCCCGCACAGGCGCCCCCGAACCCACCCCACGCACCCCGTGCTCCCTGGTTATCGGACGTCTTCACGCGCGCATCACTGCGCATGACACCGTTCAGGTCCAAGAACGTTTCGCACTGACGTTGGCGGCCGTCTATCGCCGATGCGGCGAACCCGGCTCCTTGAAGCAGGGGCGTGAGGGAAGCGGTGGGCGTGTGGCGGGGGTCCGGGGGCGCCTGTGCGCAGCTGAGGAGCGCAGGGACAGGCGGAAAAAGAAGCGCGCATGTTTGAGCCCGCAGGGCGAGTTTTGCGCGCTTCCCGCCTGGCACGAGCACCGCAAGGGAGCCCGAAGGGCCTGCGCACTTGAAGCCCCCGGACCCCCGCCGCATGCTCACCGCGTTGCACCGCCAACGAAAACGAAAACGAAACCCTCAGCCCCGCCCCGCCTGCTTCCAAGCATTCAGGGCCGCAGCCGCATCCCCACGGTCTTCCGCCAGCGTGGCCAGTGCTCGCCAGGCCTGGCGCTGCAAACCCGGATCGGTCAGCCCCTGCGCCGCCTGCGTCAGAAGTTGCTGCGCCTTGCCCCAGAGGTGACGATGCATGCAGGCCATCCCCGCCAGATACTGCAAAGTCGCATCACGCGGGTCGGCGCGTTGTGCCGTCTCGAAACGTGCCAGCCAGGCGCCGTCGATGGAATCGAGGCCGGTCTTCTCGAAAGCGTGTACCAGGCGCACCTTCAAAGCCGCATCCAGGCTCCCCTGCTGCTCCCACACCGGGAGCAACCATTCGCGCGCCAGCGAGGCATCCCCGCGCAAGGCCGCAATACGCCACGCAGCGTGAACAGCCAGCTCGGGCATCTGGCGCTCGCTAGGCTCGAGCGACGTCCAGGCCCGCTGCAATTGGGCCATGTCGTGTGCGGCATTGAGCAAGTCCATCGCCAGACCTCGCACGATGCTCTGCGCCGCTTGCGGCGAAAACGCGCGGTGCTTGGCCAGCAGCCGGGTGGTCTCCAGCGCCTCCTGGGTTTGGCCTGCCAAGCGCGCTGCCTTGAGCTTCATGCGCAAGGCCAAGGTGCGACGCGCTGCGCCCAGGGGCAGCTCGCGCAACCAGGTATCTGCCATCTTCGGGTCACGCTCGTCCAACGCCCAACGTGCCGCGCGCATCAGGCTGCCCTCACGCACAGCCTGGGACTCGCGAGCAACGGCGTGCTCCAGGGACAGCTTCAGGTGCTCGTCGCGCCCCGCCCGATCCTGCAGGGACTGCGCACTCTCGGCCGCCAAGAGGTGGGCCAGCGCGCGCAGGGACGGCCCCTGCGACAGCTGCACACCCGACTCGCGCAAGGACGCCTCCTGCGACAACATGGCCTCCGCGGATTTACGCGCACGCAGAAAGCGGCCTGCCGCGAGGTGAGCCATCGCATCCACCAGCATCCCGTGCAGCTTGCGTTCTTTTTGCTGATTGCGCCAGCGCAGCGCCTCGCGCGGCAGGTTGAACAGCGCCGCCAGCGCGCGCAGGGCCACATGCAACAACACGAACGCCGCGACGCCCAGAAGCAGGACGACGTTGAGCGACAAATCAATGCGATAGGGCGGCCAGAACACCGTGACCGTGCCCTGGTTGTTGCCAGCGAACAGCGCGATCGCCACTGCCACGCCAAACAGGGCCAGGAGCCAGAGTGCTGCGCGCATCGGGTCGGTTCTCCGGCGGCGTCAGCGATTGGCCGCTGTGGCATCCAACAGTGCCAGGGTCTCGTCGATGCGAGGCAGGTCGACCCGGCGTAACTGCGTTTGCAGGTCTTGCAAGACGGCGCTGGCCGCCTGTGTGCGACGCGCCGAGGCATCGAAATAGCGCGTGAGCGACTGGCTGGCGGCGGCGAGGTCAGCGCGCGCCAGATCCGACTGGCGGGCCAAGAGGGACAAGCGCGCGTTCAGCAACTTGAGCTTGAGGTTTTCGCGCAGGAAGTAGGACTGTTCAGGCGAGAGCAGGGCCGCCTCAGGCTGGTCGATCCGACTGACCCGCAGCAGGCGACGTGCCTCGTCGGCGACCACCGACAGTGAACGCTCCCACCACGCCGCGCTCGCTTGCGGAGCCGGAGCCGAGGCCGTGCGGGCGGCACTTGCGACCGCAATAGGCCCGACCGCATTAGCCACCGGCAGTTCATCGACCATGCGCGCCAGTTCGTCCATTCGGATCAAGAGGCTCGGTACATCGGCCACCGACGCGGTCTTGACGCGTTCGATGTCTCGCGTGATGGCGGCGCGCACCCGCACGAGGCGGGGATGACCGACACGGGCCAGGCGTTGCTCGGCGCTGCGCAGGGCCGCAAGCAAAGGCTCGGGGCTGAGCGTGAGTTGCGACTGCTGCTGCGCCAGGCGCAGGGCTGCCTCGGTGTCGAACACCAGGTTTTCGTCGCGCGAGCGGGTGAGGCTTTGCATCAGCTCCTCGAGCTGAGTTCGCTGCAAAGCCACCTCGCTCAATCGGCTTTCAGCGACTGCCTGGCGCGTGGCGAGCTCGCGCGCAAGCTCCTGGGCCTGACGGGCCAGAGTCCGCGCCTCGACGGCAGTGGCACCGGAATCCGCACTTTGGCGGGCCAGCTGCTCCTGGATGTCCGACAGCTTTTGCCACAGCAGCAGGCTCGCCACGAGGGCGACCAGGCTCAGGACCAGTAGCAGATAGAACAAGGGGCGGGCCACCACAATGCCCGCGCGCGGACTCGGAGCGGGCGCAGGCGCGGGCACCCCTGCGGCCGGTGCAGGCTCCGAGCCGGGCGCGTCATCGCGGGAAGAGGTGTCGCTCATGTCGCCGATTGTAGAAAGGCCGCTACGTCTTCCAGACCTGGACGCGCGGTGGCCACCGAGCCGAACCCCGCCGTGCGCGCGGCCTCGGCGATGCGCGGATGCGAACACAAGGCCCGTGCCGCCGACCAGTCCTGCCCTGGCAGCAAACGCCCCAGGTTGTCCACGCCCTCAGAGCTGCTGAAAAGCCACCAGACGCCCTGGCGCGCGCCAAGCTGGGCCCGCTCGCGCTGGCCAGCGTCCCACTGCGGGACTTGGCGGATGTAGGCGACCGCCGTATCCACCTGCGCCGCGGCTGCCTCCAAACGCACGGCCAGCCAGTCGCGCCCCGCAGGCTGTCCGCTGGCATCACCGCCTCGCACGATCAGGACGCGGTCGCCCGCACGCACCCCGGGGCCCACCTGGGCCCACAGGGCCTCGGAATCGAACTGGGCCGACTGCGCGCCCGGCGCATCGACCTGCGCGGGCGGCACGCCACAGGCCACCAGGGCCTGGGTGGTGCCCGGCCCGGTGGCCCAGGCCCGCGTGCCGTCCGGCCAAAGAACGTCGTGGCTCGCCAGCAAACCCTGGGCGGCGTTAGCGCTGACGAACATCACCGCGCGGTAGGTCTCCAGCGCGTCGCGGTACCCCTGCAGGACCCCGGGGTCAGGGGTCGCGGCGATCGCAATCAGAGGGAGGGCGTCGGCCCGCAGACCGCGCTGGCGCAAGGCAGCGACCCAGCGAACGGCCTCGCGTTCCGGCCGGGTCACGAAGACCGCGGGCGCGCGCGGGGAGACCGTCGCGTCGGTCAAGTCAGTGGGCGCCGCCTGCGCGCAATTGGGCGGCCACCTGCAGGCCCAGGGTGGCGGCCTGATCCAGGTCGGTCACGGGCGCACTGGCCTGCACCTGCACCAGGGCAGTATGGCCCTCCGGATCGCCCCAGGCCGCACGCAGATCCAGCGTAGCGCCTGCGGTGAATCGGGCATGCGCCGCCAGCGGCATCGAGCAACTGCCCCCCATGGCACGACTGACCGCACGCTCGGCGGCCACGGCCAGCCAGGTCGGCTGGTGGGCCAGCGGCGAGAGCCACTGGGCCACTTCGGGCCGGCTGCTGCGCACCTCAATGCCCAGCGCGCCCTGCCCTGCGGCCGGCAGCATCTCGGAGGGCTCGAAGATCTGGCGAATGCGCGCACCCAGGCCCAGGCGTTTGAGACCCGCTGCGGCCAGCACGATGGCGTCGTAGTGGCCGTCATCGAGTTTGCGCAGGCGGGTGTCGAGGTTGCCACGCAGCGGCTCGATACGCAGGTCAGGGCGCAAGGCCCGAAGCAGTACCACGCGCCGCAGGCTAGAGGTGCCCACCACGCTGCCCTGGGGCAGTTCGCTCAGGCTCGCATAACGGTTGGAGACCAGCGCGTCACGCGGGTCCTCTCGCTCCATCACACAGCCCAGGGTGAAGCCCTCGGGCAATTCCATGGGTACGTCTTTCAGAGAGTGCACCGCCAGGTCGGCCCGGCCTTCCTCGAGGGCAACCTCAAGTTCCTTGACGAACAGGCCCTTGCCGCCCACCTTGCTCAGGCTGCGATCGAGGATCTGATCGCCCCGGGTGGTCATGCCTAGAAGGCCCACCTGGTGGCCCCGCGCTTGCAGCAGGGCCTGCACATGTTCGGCCTGCCACAGGGCCAGGCGGCTTTCGCGGGTGGCAATCACGAGAGGGCTCAAGGGCGCAACCTGTTCGTCATATGAATAGATCAGTCGATGCTAGCATGGCGAATGCCGAAAAATTAAGCACAAAGAGGCACACGGAGGATCCCATCGCCATGCCCGCCAGCCCGCCCTTACCCCCACCCGAATCACCGGGACGCCGCGCCCGCGCCAACGAAAAGCCCCTGGTGGAAGACATCCGCCTGCTCGGGCGCATGCTGGGCGATGTGATTCGCGAGCAGGAAGGCGCCCCGACCTACGAGCTGGTCGAGCGCATACGCAAGCTGTCGGTGGCCTTCCGCCGCGACGCCGACCAGGAGGCGGACCGCGCGCTCAAGTCCCTGCTCCAATCGCTCTCCGCGGACCAGTCGGTCAGCGTCATTCGCGCCTTCACCTATTTCAGTCACCTGGCCAATCTGGCCGAGGACCGTCACCACATACGCCGCCGCATCATTCACGAGCGCGCCGGTGACACCCAAGAAGGCAGCATCGACGTCGCCCTGGCCCGTCTGCGCTGGGCGGGCATCCAGCCGCGTGCGATCGCTCAGACCCTGGCCCGCAGCTATGTGTCACCCGTCCTGACCGCTCACCCCACCGAGGTCCAGCGCAAAAGCATCTTGGACGCCGAACGTGACATTGCCCACCTGCTGGCGCAACGCGACGAGATCCGCGCACGCGCCCTGCCCCGCGACGCCTTGGCCCCGCGCGAACTGGCGACCAACGAAGCGCAGTTGCGGGCCCGCGTGATGCAGCTGTGGCAGACGCGCCTTTTGCGCTTTACCAAGCTGACCGTGGCCGACGAGATCGACAACGCGCTGTCCTATTACGAGGCCACCTTCCTTCGCGAGATCCCCAAGCTCTATGACCACCTGGAGCGCGCGCTGGGCCCGCACTCGGTGGCCAGCTTCCTGCGTATGGGAATGTGGATCGGCGGCGACCGCGACGGTAACCCTAACGTCAACGCGCAGACCCTCGAGTACGCCCTGCGCCGGCAGTGCGAGGTGGCCCTGCGCCATTACCTCACAGAGATCCACTGGCTCGGGAGCGAGCTGTCGCAGTCGGCCCGCCTGGTCTCGATCACGCCTGCCATGCGCGCCCTGGCCGAGCGCTCGCCCGACACCAATGAACATCGGCAGGACGAGCCCTATCGACGCGCCCTGGCGGGCATGTATGCGCGGCTGGCGGCCACGCTCAAGGCGTTTACCGGCGGCGACGCCGCGCGGCACGCGCTGGCGCCTCAAAACCCGTACCTGAGTGCCGAAGAACTGATCGCCGATCTGCGCACCATCCGCGATTCGCTACTCGCCTCGCACGGACAGGCCCTGGTCGCCCAGCGTCTGACGCCCCTGATCCGCGCCGTCGACGTGTTCGGCTTTCATCTGGCCACTCTGGACCTGCGCCAAAGCTCCGACCAGCACGAGGCCGTGATCGCCGAGTTGCTGGCGACCGCGCGCATCGAGCCGGGCTACACCAAGCTGGACGAGCCCGCGCGCTGCGACCTGCTGCTGCGACTGCTGCAAGACGCGCGTCCCCTGCGCGTGATCGATGCCACCTACACCGAGCGCACCCAATCCGAGCTGGCCATCTTCGAGGCCGCGCGGCGACTGCGCGCGCGCCTGGGCCCGCAGGCCATACGTCACTACATCATCAGCCACACCGAAACCGTGAGCGACCTGCTGGAAGTGCTGCTGCTACAAAAAGAAGTGGGGATGCTCACAGGCACCCTGGATGCAGACGCCCGCACCGAGCTGATCGTGGTGCCCCTGTTCGAGACCATCGAGGACCTGCGCAATGCGGCGCCGATCATGCGCGCGTTCTATGCCCTGCCCGGGATCGCGCGCATGGTGCAAAGCTCGGGCGCCGAGCAAGACATCATGCTGGGGTACAGCGACAGCAACAAGGACGGCGGCATCTTCACCAGCAACTGGGAGCTGTATCGCGCCGAGATCGCGCTGGTCGAACTGTTCGATTCGCTGGCCAACAGCCACAACATCCAGCTTCGCCTGTTCCATGGCCGTGGCGGCACGGTCGGTCGGGGTGGCGGCCCCAGCTACGACGCCATCCTGGCCCAGCCCCCGGGCACGGTGCGCGGACAGATCCGCCTGACCGAACAAGGCGAGGTGATTGGCTCCAAGTACGCCAACCCCGAGATCGGTCGGCGCAATCTGGAAACCCTGGTGGCCGCCACGCTAGAGGCCACGCTGCTGCAAGCGACCAAGCCCGCGTCCCGCGCCTTCCTGGCCACCGCCGAGGTCTTGTCGCAGGCCAGCATGCGCGCCTACCGCAAACTGGTCTACGAGACCCCCGGCTTCGCCGACTACTTTTTCAATGCCACGCCCGTCCGCGAGATCGCGCAACTCCATATCGGCTCGCGGCCCGCCTCGCGCAAGGCCGGCCAACGCATCGAAGACCTGCGCGCCATCCCCTGGGGCTTTAGCTGGGGCCAGTGCCGACTGACGCTGCCCGGTTGGTATGGCTTTGGCACGGCGGTCCACACCTTCCTGCACGAGACGCCCGAGCAATCCAAAAAGGACGGACTGGCCCTGCTGCAAAAGATGTACCGGCACTGGCCCTTTTTTCGCACGCTGCTGTCGAACATGGACATGGTGCTGGCCAAAAGCGACCTGGCGCTCGCCTCGCGCTACGCGGAGCTCGTGACCGACGCGCGCCTGCGCAAGCGCGTGTTCAGCACCATCGAGGCGGAGTGGCAACGCACCGCCGAGGCCCTGCAGATGATCACCGGCGAGCGCCAGCGGCTGGCGGGCAACGCCGCCCTGCAACGCTCGATCCGCCACCGCTTCCCCTATATCGACCCCTTGCATCATCTGCAGGTTGAACTCGTACGCCGTTACCGCGCGGGGCGCTCCGACGAGGGTGTGCAACGCGGTATCCACATCTCGATCAACGGCATCGCAGCGGGCCTGCGCAACACCGGATAGGGCCGCCTGTTCAACGTCGAGTTTTGAAGGCGGTGCGCACGCTCGCCAGTTGACGGCGCGAGACGGCCAGCGTCTCCGGCACACCGTCGAGCGCCAACTGCCAGCCCTCGTCTTGCCCGCTACGAGTGGAAGCGCGTGCCAGGGCGCGCAGCGCGCACACGGCGGCCAGGGCGTTGCGGTGCACCCGCAGGAAGCGCTCGGGATAGCGCACCTGCAGATCGGCCAGACTGCCCTCGAGCAGATAGCTGCGATCCGCGGTGCGCACCGTCAGGTACTTCCATTCCGCCTTGACATAGACAACCTCGGACAGCGGTAGCCGCACGACCTGGTCCCGGTGCGGAATCAGAAGCACCTCGGATTCAGAGGGCTGTACGGATGCCGGGCCCAGGCGCTGCACCTTCTGCAGCGCCTGCTGCAGACGCGCCAGGCGCACCGGCTTGGTCAGGTAGTCGACCGCCTCCACCTCGAACGCCTGCACCGCCGGGTCGGAATGCGCCGAGACGAACACCACCGGCTGCGGCTGCGGCCGATCACGCAGCAATCGGGCCAGCGTCAGACCGTCAGCGCCAGGCAGGCGCACATCGAGCAACACCACATCGAAACGCTGGCGATGCAGCAGCTCCATGGCCTGCACCGCATCGCCCGCCTCCGCCACGACGGCTGCAGCCGGCTCGCGGCAATCCCCTAGCAGGGTGCGCAGGCGCGAACGCGCCAGCGGCTCGTCATCGACCACCAGAATCTGCAACATCACCCTCCCCTGGCCAGCGACTTAGGCTGGCACCTCCATCTGCACCTCGAAAACACCGGCGGACATGCCGGCCCGAAAACCACAGCGCACGCCATGCAGCAAGCGCAGGCGTTCGTGCACATTGGGCAGCGCCAGCCCGCTACCGGCCGGTCCCGGGCCGTTCGGCACGGTGTTGCGGACGGTGATCACCGCGCTGTCCCCGCGCCGCTGCGTACACACCTGCACCTGCGCGCCCTGCGTACTGGGTTGCACGCCGTGCTGGACCGCGTTTTCGACCAGCGGCTGCAGCAGCAGCGGCGGCACGCGCGCACCGTCGGCGAGCGGATCCAGCGTCCACTGCACACGCAGGCGCGGCCCGAAGCGCGCTTGCTCTATGCGCAGATAGCGACGCGCCAGCGCGACTTCGTCGGACAGAGACACCACCTGTGATGGATCTGACAGTGCCTGGCGAAACAGGTCCGCCAGATCCTCGAGCACGGCTTCGGCGCGCGCCGGATCCTGGCGCACCAGCGCGATCGCGGTGTTCAAGGTGTTGAACAAAAAGTGGGGCGCAATGCGCGCCTGCAGGTCGACCAGGCGTGCCGCGGTGTCGGCGGGGACATGGTCACGGAAAGCCGATAATTCGTTCAGGAACTTCATCGGACTTGCAATTTAATTATTTCGATTTAATTGTGCCGATTATTCACCTCTTATGTCCCACAACCAACTCGATCAAAAGTCCCAGGCCTGGTCGGCGCTGTTCTCGGAGCCCATGAGCGACCTCGTCAAGCGCTACACCTCCAGCGTCTTCTTCGACAAGCGCCTGTGGCAAGCGGACATTCAGGGTTCGCTGGCCCATGCCGAAATGCTGGCCGCCCAAGGCGTGATCACCCCCGAGGACCATGCCGCGATCGCCCGCGGGATGGCTCAGATCACCCAGGAAATCGAATCCGGCGCGTTCGAGTGGAAGCTCGACCTCGAGGACGTGCACCTGAATATTGAAGCGCGGCTGACGCAGTTGGTCGGCGACGCCGGCAAGCGCCTGCACACGGGCCGCAGCCGCAACGACCAGGTGGCCACCGACGTACGCCTGTGGTTGCGCGGCGAGATCGACCTGATCGCCGGCCTGCTCACGGAGTTGCAAAAGGCACTGGTCGAGATCGCCGACCGACACGCCGAGGTGATCCTGCCAGGCTTCACCCACTTGCAAGTGGCTCAGCCCGTGAGCTTTGGCCATCACATGCTGGCCTATGTGGAGATGTTCGCGCGCGATGCCGAGCGCATGGCCGATGTGCGTCGGCGCGTCAACCGCCTGCCTCTGGGCGCTGCGGCCCTGGCGGGCACCAGCTACCCACTCGATCGCGAACGCGTGGCTCGCACGCTGGGCATGGACGGCGTGTGCCAGAACTCGCTGGATGCAGTGAGCGACCGCGACTTCGCCATCGAGTTCACAGCGGCCGCCTCGCTGGCCATGGTGCACGTGAGCCGCTTGTCCGAAGAATTGATTTTGTGGATGTCGCAAAACTTCGGCTTCATCATGCTGGCCGACCGCTTCACCACCGGCTCGTCGATCATGCCGCAGAAGAAAAACCCCGACGTGCCCGAACTCGCACGCGGCAAGACCGGGCGTGTGGTGGGTCACCTGATGGGCCTGATCACCCTGATGAAGGGTCAGCCCCTGGCCTACAACAAGGACAACCAGGAAGACAAGGAGCCGCTGTTCGACACGGTCGACACGCTCAAGGACACCCTGCGCATCTTCGCCGAGATGGCCGGCGGTATCACCGTGCGGCCCGAGGCCATGGAACAAGCGGCGCTGCGCGGACACGCTACCGCCACCGATCTGGCCGACTACCTGGTCAAGAAGGGCCTGCCCTTTCGCGATGCCCACGAGACCGTGGCCCATGCAGTCAAGGCCGCAACCGCCGACGGCAAGGACCTGGCGGATTTGCCGCTGGCGCAGCTGCAAGGCTTCCATGCAGCGATCGAGTCCGACGTGTTCGAGGTGCTGTCGCTGCGCGGTTCGCTCAATGCACGCAACGTCCTGGGCGGTACCGCGCCGGCCCAGGTGCGCGCGCAGATCGCTCGGCACCGCGCACGCCTGGCCTGAGACGCCTCGCACATCCCTTACCGAAAACAAAAAAAGGAGACTCCATGTCCGTGATCACCAGCATCGAAGACCTGCGCGTACTGGCCAAGAAACGCGTGCCGCGCATGTTCTACGACTACGCCGATTCGGGCTCGTGGACTGAGAGCACCTACCGCGCCAACGAAACCGATTTCGACAAGATTCTTTTGCGCCAGCGCGTGGCGGTGAACATGGAAGGCCGCACCACGCGCAGCACCATGCTGGGTCAGGATGTGGCCATGCCTGTGGCGATCGCGCCCACCGGGCTGACCGGCATGCAGCATGCCGATGGCGAGATCCTGGGCGCGCGGGCCGCCAAGAAGTTCGGCATCCCCTTCACGCTGTCCACCATGAGCATCTGCTCGATCGAGGACATCGCCCAAGCCACCGATCACCACCCGTTCTGGTTCCAGCTGTATGTGATGCGTGACCGCGACTTCGTCGAACGCCTGATCGACCGCGCCAAGGCGGCACATTGCTCGGCGCTGGTGATCACGCTGGACCTGCAGATCCTGGGTCAGCGTCACAAGGACCTGAAGAACGGGCTGTCAACACCGCCGAAGCTCACGATCCCCAACATCCTCAATCTCATGACCAAGCCCCGTTGGTGCATGGGTATGCTGGGCACGCCGCGTCGCAACTTCGGCAACATCTTCGGCCACGTCAAGGGCATCGAGAACATGGGCTCCCTGTCGGAGTGGACCGCCAAGCAGTTCGATCCGGCCCTATCCTGGGACGATGTGGCCTGGATCAAGAAACGCTGGGGCGGCAAGGTCATCCTCAAGGGTATCCAGGATGTCGAGGACGCACGCCTGGCCGTCGACAGCGGCGCCGATGCCTTGATCGTCTCCAACCATGGCGGACGCCAGCTCGATGGCGCGCCCTCCTCAATCACGGCGCTGCCGGCTATCGTCGACGCGGTGGGTCAGAAGATCGAAGTGCACATGGACGGCGGCATCCGCAGCGGCCAGGACGTGCTCAAGGCCCGCGCCCTGGGCGCGCGCGGCACCTACATCGGCCGCGCCTTCCTGTACGGCCTGGGCGCGATGGGCCAAGCGGGCGTGACCAAGGCGCTGGAGATCATCCACAAGGAGCTCGATCTCACCATGGCCTTCTGCGGCCGTACCGACATCGAGAAAGTGGACAAGGGCATCCTGCTGCCCGGCACCTACTGAAGTCTCAGGGGGGGTCGCGCCCACCTGCCTGCATGACCCGGCTGCGCCGCATCGCCCACCTGGACATGGACGCGTTCTTCGCGTCCGTCGAGTTGCAGCGGCTGCCGCAGCTGCAAGGACTGCCAGTGGTGATCGGTGGCGGCAAACGGCGGATCGACGAGATGCTGCGCGAGCGCCATGCCGACCTGCCCCTGCACGAGATTCCGGTCGACGCCTTTCCCCGCCTGAAGGACTACGTCGGCCGCGGCGTCATCACCACCGCCACCTATCCCGCCCGTCAATTCGGTGTGGGGTCAGCCATGGGCATGATGAAAGCGGCGCTCCTGTGCCCGCAGGCCATCGTGCTGCCTGTGGATTTCGAGGAAATCCGCAAGTTCTCGTACGCCTTCAAGGAGACCATTCGCGAGATCGCGCCGCAGGTGGAGGATCGCGGGGTCGACGAGGTCTATATCGACTTCACTGACGTGCCTGGGGGCCAGCGCGAAGGCGGCCGCGTGCTGGCGCGCCTGATCCAAAAGTCCATCTTCGAGCGCACGGGGCTGACCTGCTCGATCGGCGTCGCACCCAACAAGCTGATCGCCAAGATGGCCAGCGAGTTCAACAAGCCCAATGGCATCTCCATCGTCTACGACGACGATCTGCAGGCCAAGATCTGGCCGCTGGCGGTGCGCAAGATCAATGGGATCGGGCCCAAGGCGGAAGCCAAGCTGCATGCCCTGGAGATCCGCACCATCGGCGAGCTGGCCGCGCGGCCGGCCGAGGAATTGATCGCGCAGTTCGGTCGCGCCTACGGGGCCTGGATGCATGAAGCCGCCTGGGGACGTGATGAACGCCCGGTGGTCACCGAGAGCGAGCCCGTGTCCATGAGCCGCGAGACCACCTTTGAGCGCGATCTGCATGCGGCGCGCGATCGCGCGGAGCTCAGCGCCATCTTCACCGACCTGTGCGAACGCCTCGCGGCCGACCTCGCACGCAAGGGCTATGTGGGGCGCACCATCGGCATCAAGCTGCGGTATGACGACTTCCAGATCGCCACGCGCGATATGACGATCGAGCACTACACCGCCGACGCGAAGACCATCCGTCAGGCGGCGGGCCAATGCCTCAAGCGGGTGGACCTGTCGCGGCGCCTGCGGCTGCTGGGGGTGCGGGTGGGCAAGCTGGCGCGGGCCCAGGATGTCGCCGATACGTCGCCGCGCGCCGAGACGGCTGCACCGGCAGCACCCGACACGACGTCTGGCAGTGCCACGGCCCTCACACTCGACCTGTTCCCCGACACCCAAGACATACCCCCGGCTGCGCCCGGGTAGGAGCCGCCCCGCGGGCAAGCGCGGTCAAACCAAGTGGATGTTCATGCGGTCCGCTTGTTCCCGGGGTAGGACTGGAACACCCGCGCGCCGCCATCGCGCGTAAGCAGCATCACCTGATAGGCATCCTTGCGGTCACCGTAGGCCTTGCCATCCATGCCGGGCGAGCCCACCGGCATGCCGGGTACCGCCAGCCCGATGGCCTGCGGTTTTTCCTTGAGCAGACGGTGGATCTCGCGCGCGGGCACATGGCCCTCGATGGCATAGCCGCCCACCAGCGCGGTGTGGCACGAGCCGTACTTGGTGTCCACGCCCAGCTTCGCACGCATCGCGGTGTTGCCGGTGTCATGGACTTTGACGGTAAAGCCGTTCGCCTCGAGGTGGACCACCCAATCCTGGCAGCAGCCGCAGTTCGGGTCCTTCCAGACCTCCAGAAAAACGCGAGGCCCCTTACCGGCGGTCCCGGTGGCTGCGCCGGACGCGAAAGGCACCGCGGCCAGGACCGCAAGCGCGAGGAAGGAGCGGCGCGCCAGAGCGTCATCATGGATTCGGTGTGTGTTCATCGTCTGTCCTTTGACCTTCGTCGTGTGCACAGTCCGGATGCTCGTCACGCTCACTGGCGCGCGGTGCGCGTGTTCGCCGGCAAGGCCCCGGGGTGACTGGTGCGAAACGGGTTGATGTCCAATCCGCCGCGTCGGGTGTAGCGGGCATACACCGACAGCCGCACCGGCTTGCAGCGAGCCCGGATGTCCATGAACAGGCGCTCCACGCACTGCTCATGGAATTCGGTGTGGTTGCGAAAACTCACGATGTAGCGAAGCAGCTGCCCCTGGTCGATCTGCGGCCCGCTGTAGTGGATTTGCACGCTGCCCCAA
Organism: Comamonadaceae bacterium; assembly: GCA_947463025.1. Lineage (GTDB taxonomy): Bacteria > Pseudomonadota > Gammaproteobacteria > Burkholderiales > Burkholderiaceae_C > Ramlibacter. The sequence continues at coordinate 2,680 of CANHSE010000035.1, read as the reverse complement.
TCGGGCTGCCCGGTCACCGGGCAATTGCTTTTGAGCAGGTGACTCACCAGCGTTTCCTCCACCGGTTGCTCGTCGAAGGCGGCGGTGAGCAAGGTCGGATCGGGGGCGTAGCGCTCGCAGTCGATGTCCAGTCGATCCAGGTTCACGCCCTCGAGTTCTTCGATGGCCTCGCGCCCGAAAGCCTCGGGCAGCACCAGGCGCACGCCCACCGACGAGGCCGACGGCGCGCCGCGCCAGACCGCCTCACTGATATCGGCGCGCAAGCGATCGCGCACCGCGTCGGCCGAGGCAAAGCGGGTATTGCTGAAGCTGCCCAAATACAGCTTGAAGGATTTGCTCTCCACGATGTTCGGGGTCTCGCAGGGGACCGTGACCTGCGCAATCGCCACCTGCGGCTTGCCGCGCGGGGTCAGCCAGGACAACTCGAAGGCGGTCCAGAGGTCGGCGCCAAAAAAGGGCAGCGCACTGCCCAGTCCGAGCTCGGCGCGCTTGTCGGCGCGGGGCAGAGGAAACAACAGAGAGGCGTCGTACTGGTCGGCATAGACGACCGGCTTGCCCAGGGTGGATTGCTCGGGTGTGGCCATGGGTTCAATCAAAGCGCTGTTGGCGCAGCCACTTGGTGGCGATCCATTTCTCTCCGGCCAGCACCGGCGCGCCACCATGCAGGGTGCGGGTGGCGGGGTGAGGCCGGTCGTAGCTGAAAAACACCGCGTTACCGCGCTTGGGCGCGACTTCCAGGTGCACGTCGGGGAAGGTCGTGCCGCCGCCCCGCTCGGGCTCGGCCAGGTACATCACCACGGTGGCCACGCGCTGACCCCCGCGCCGCAAAATGGACGGCGTGCCGGGCTCGGCCGGATCGAAGTAGTCGTAGTGCGGCTTGTATTCGGTACCGGGTTGGTAGTGCAGGATCTGCAGTCCCTCGCCGTTTTCCTCCGGCCAATTCAGGAGACGCGCCAGACGCGCCTCGATGCGGGCGACCAGCGCGTTCTCGCCACGTCGAAAGAACATGCCGCGGCTGGTGCGGTCGGCATTGATTTCTTCGCCGCCGGTACGGGTGGCGACGGTGAGCGAGCGGGCCAGGCGCGGGCGCGCCAACGCGATCATCTGCTCGCATTCCTCGTCGGAGAGCAGGTCGCCGAACACCACGACGCGCGGGTTCATCATGGCTTGCAGCACATGCACTCGACGGTCACCCGCGTCCAGGTACAGGGGCGAGGCGGCCAGATCCGGTTCAGGCAGCGCCACGGCGGCAGACAGGGCGGCCGGCGGTTCGACGCGCTGCGTCGGCGGCTCGGCCGGCGCGCCCGTGACGGCGGCCAGGGCCTCGCGGGCCACGGCCTCGTCCCAGCCTGCGGCCAGCATGGACTGCAGCACCGCTTGCGGGGCATGGCCGGCCCGGGTCTGCTCCAGGACCCACAGACGCAACTCGGGCGTGACCGCCTGGGCAGCGTGGTTCGATGTCATCCCGCCATTTTCCGACGAAACACCAGGCGATCGGGCTCGGACGCACCCGCGGCGAAGGCATAGCCCTCGAGGTTGAAACCCTCGAGCTTTTTGGGCGTGGCCACCCGGTGGGTGATGGCGTAGCGGGCCATCAAGCCGCGCGCCTTCTTGGCGAAGAAGCTGATGATCTTGTAGCGGCCGTCCTTCCAGTCTTCGAAGACGCATTCGATCACCCGCGCCTGCAAGGTGGTGAGGTCGACCGCCTTGAAATACTCCTGCGAGGCGAGATTGACCACCACCGGCGTCTTGTCGGCCGCCAGTTGCTCGTTCAGGCACTGCGCGATCTGCGCCCCCCAGTACTGATAGAGGTTGGAGGTCCGTCCGACCTTCAAGGCGGTGCCCATCTCCAGGCGATAGGGCTGCATCCGGTCCAGGGGCCGCAGCACGCCATACAGGCCACTGAGGATGGCCACATGCGACTGGGCCCAGTCCAGGTCGGCCGGCTTGAGGGTCCGCGCGGACAGGCCGTCGTAGACATCGCCGTCAAAGGCCAGCAGGGCCTGGCGCGAGTTGGCGGCGGTGAACTTGGGGGACCAGGCCTCGTAGCGGGCCACGTTCAGGGCGGCCAGCTTGTCGCTCAAGTCCATGAGAGAGGCGATCTCCTGGGGCGATTGGCCACGCAGCACCTCGATCAATCGGGACGAGGCGTCGACAAAGCGCGGGGTGGTGTGGGGCAGCGCGCCCACGGGCGATTCGTAATCGAGCGACTTGGCGGGAGACAGCAGATACAGCATGGGCGCGGATTATCGACGCCAGGCCCCGGCCAGCGTCCATTGCACCGTGCAAGCCACCACCACCAGGGCGCCATAGGTGGCCATCTTGCCGTCTTGGCTGAAAAACCACAGTCCGCCCCCCAGGACGGCCAGGCCGCAGGCACTGACGATCGCGGCCTGGGCCCAGAAACCCGTCACAATGCGAGCCGGAGAGAGAAAAAAGCGGGACGCCAGGGGCAGCAGCAGGCCCAGCGCCAACGCGGGGGCGGCGAAGCCAAGAAGATGGAACAGGATGTCTGATAAACCCATCGATCGGAGCGTGGCGAGCCGCTAAGTGCTTGTGGGGACAAGAGATTTTATAATTTAGCGATGGCAGTTTGGGCCTTGGGCATTAACCACACGACCGCGCCGGTGGACATCCGCGGTCGCTTCGCGTTTGCCATCGACCAGATCGCGCCCACCCT
>CANHSE010000034.1 GCA_947463025.1 Comamonadaceae bacterium | reverse complement strand
GCGGCATCGGCTTCCTTGGGCGGGTTGAACCACTCGCCGACCCAGGCCACCTTGGTCTTGATCTTGGGGTTCACCGACTGGGCGCCCAGGGTGAAGCTGTTGATGTTGCGAACCACTTCAGGGATGGGGATGGAGCCCACCACGCCCAGGACGTTGGTCTTGGTCATCTTGCCAGCGATCACACCGGCCATGTAGGCACCCTCGTAGGTGCGGCTGTCGTAGGTGCGCAGGTTCTCGGCCTGCTTGTAGCCCGTGGCGTGCTCGAACTTGACGCCCTTGTGGTCGGCCGCGACCTTGAGCATGGGCTCCATGTAGCCGAAGGTGGTGCCGAAGATCAGCTTGTTGCCCTGGGACACGAGCTCGCGGAAGTTGCGCTCGGCGTCGGCCGATTCAGCCACCTTCTCGACGAAGCTGGTGACGACCTTGTCGCCGAATTCTTTCTCGATCGCCTTGCGGGCGTTGTCGTGGGCGAAGGTCCAGCCACCGTCGCCCACCGGGCCGACGTAGGCAAACGCAATCTTCAGCGGCTCGGGCTTGGCAGCGGCCGATGCCGCGGGGGCCGCGGCGGGGGGCGCGTCCTTCTTGCCGCAGCCCACGAGGGCGGCAACGGCCACTGCGGACAAGGCCGCCACTTTCAGCATCGAGCGTTTCTTCAGGTCGGTCATGGGTTCCTCTTGTTGCAAGGGGGTGGGTGGAAAAACCGGATTATGAGCCGGGATAAAAAGGCTTACCTAGCGACGCGGGCATGTTCAGGCGGATCCAGGCCGGGTTGCGGGAAATCAGGACCAGGACGACGATGGTGGCCAGGTAGGGCAGCATGTTCAGGAACTCGCTGGCCACCTCGACGCCCGAGGCCTGCAGGTGAAACTGCAACATGGTCACGCCGCCAAAGAGGTAGGCCCCCAGCAGCACCCGAGCCGGCCGCCAGGTGGCAAAGGTGGTGAGCGCCAGGGCGATCCAGCCCTTGCCGGCCACCATGCCTTCCACCCATAGAGGGGTGTAGATCACCGACAGGTAGGCGCCCGCCAGGCCGCACAGGGCCCCGCCCGCCACGACCGCCATCAGGCGGATGCGGCGCACCGGGTAGCCCAGGGCATGCGCCGACTCGGGCGACTCACCGACCGAGCGAAGCACCAGACCGGTGCGCGAGCGATACAGGAACCCGATCAGGCCCGCGGCAAAGGCGATGGTGAGGTAGACCAGCGGGTGGTGCTGGAAGAAGGCCGGCCCCACCCAGGGCAGGTCGCCCAAGAGGGGAATCGAAAAGCGCGGACGCTCGGGCAGCTTCTCCTGCACGTACTGGATGCCCGCGAAGGCCGAGAAGCCCGCCCCGAACAGGCTCAGGGCCAGGCCGGTGGCGTACTGGTTGGTGTTCAGCCAAATCACCAGCGCGCCAAACACCAGCGCCAGCAGCGCGCCCGCGCCCGCACCGGCCACAAAGCCCGCCAGGTCGCTTCCGGTATGGACCACGGCCACAAAGCCCGCCAGCGCGGCGCACAGCATCATGCCCTCGGCCCCGAGGTTGACGATGCCGGCCTTTTCGCTGATCAAAAGACCCAGCGCCGCGATCGCCAGGACCGTTCCGGCATTGAGCGTAGACGCCAGCAGAAGTGCGTAGGCTTCCATCACGCCACCGCCTTGCGGCTTGCGTCACCGGCGCGGCCCCAGCGCACCCGATAGACCATCAGGGTGTCGCAGGCCAGGAGCGCGAACAGCAGCAGCCCCTGGAACACGCCGGTGATGGACTTGGGCAGGCCCATGCGCGATTGCGCGAGCTCGCCGCCGATGTAGAACATGCTCATAAGGATCGCCGAGAACACCATGCCCACCGGATGCAGGCGACCGACGAAGGCGACGATGATGGCCGCAAAGCCATAGCCCACGGGCACATAAGGCGTGAGCTGGCCCACCGGACCCGCCACTTCCAGCGCACCGGCCAGACCCGCCGCGCCGCCCGAGACCAACAGAGCCACCCAGAGGGCCCGGCGGGAGGAAAAGCCCGCGTAACGCGCCGCAGCGGGCGCCAGGCCACCCACCTGCTGCGCGAAGCCAGCGCGGGTGCGAAACAGATAGAGCCACAGCATCGCGGCGGCGGCCAGGGCCATCAGCAGGCCGATGCTCACGCGCGAGCCTTTCATCAGACGCGGGACCTGAGTGACAGCGTCGAAGGTCTTGGTCTGGGGAAAGTTATAGCCGCCCGGGTCTTTCCAGGGGCCAAACACCAGCCACACCAGCAGCTGCACGGCGACGTACACCAGCATCAGACTCACCAGAATCTCATTGGCATTGAAGCGATCGCGCAGGAAGGCCGTGATGGCGGCCCAGGCCATGCCGCCGGCCATACCCGCCAGCAAGATGGCCAGAACGATCCAGCGCGTGGACTCCTTGTCGGCCATCAGCGCCACACCGCCGGCACAAATCGCACCCAGCACGAACTGACCTTCGGCGCCGATGTTCCAGACATTGGAGCGAAAGCACACGGCCAGCCCCAGCGCAATCAGCAACAGCGGCGTGGCCTTGACCATCAGCTCGCCCAAGGCGTAGCTGGACTTGACCGGCTCCCAGAAGAACATCTGCAGGCCCCGAACCGGGTCTTTGCCCAAGGCGATGAACAGGGTCGCCCCCAAGACCACGGTGATGGCCAAGGCCAGCAGGGGCGAGGCGATGCTCCAGACCGGCGAGGCCTGGGGCCGCATTTCAAGCCGCAGCACGGACATCCTCCCAAAGACCACTCATCCACTCTCCAATGCGTTCGACCGAGGCCTGCGCGCGGGCCAGCGAGGGCGACAAGCGACCCTTGGCGATCACATGCAGGCGATCGCTCAATTCAAACAGTTCATCCAATTCTTCGCTGACCACCAGCACCGCGCAGCCCGCGTCGCGCAGGGCCAGGATCTCGGCGCGGATCTGGGCGGCGGCGCCAACGTCCACCCCCCAAGTGGGCTGCGAGACCACCAGCAGCCGAGGCCGGGCATCGATCTCGCGGCCGACGATGAACTTTTGCAGATTGCCGCCCGAGAGCGAACGGGCGGGGGCATCGGGGCCACCGGCGCGCACGTTGAAACGCTCGATGATGTCGCGGGCCTGCTGGCGCAAAGCGCCCATGCGGATCCAGCCGCCGCGTCCCACCGCCTCACGGCGCGTGAGCATCAAGTTGTGGGCCAGACCCAGCGGGGGCACAGCCCCACGCCCCAGGCGCTCCTCGGGTACAAAGTGCAGGCCCAGCGCGCGCCGATGGCCCGGACCCAGATGCCCGACGGACTGGCCACCCACTTGCACCATGGCGGGGTCGGCCCGCGTGTCCTCGCCCGAGAGGGCATACAGCAGCTCACGCTGGCCGTTGCCAGACACGCCGGCAATACCCACCACCTCGCCGGCCCGCACCTCGAGGCTCAGGCCTTCCAGGTCGACCCCAAAGGGTGATTCGCGTCTCAGGGTCAGGTCTTGAACCCGCAGCACCGTGTCGCCCAAGACGGCCTCGCGATGCTGCAGCTGCGGCGGCTCGGCGCCGATCATCAGACGACTGAGCGAGGCATTGCTCTCCTCGCGCGGATCGCAGGTGCCGGTGACGCGGCCTGCGCGCAGCACGGTACAGGCGGTGCACAGCGCGCGGATCTCGTGCAGCTTGTGGCTGATGTACAGGATGCTGCAGCCCTGGTCGGCCAGCGTGCGCAGCACCGCGAAGAGTTTGTCCACAGCCTGCGGGGTCAGCACCGAGGTGGGCTCGTCCAGAATCAGCAGCTGGGGGTCGGTCAAAAGCGCGCGAATGATCTCCACCCGCTGCATCTCGCCCACCGACAGGGTGTGCACCGGGCGCGAGGGGTCGATGTCCAGCCCGTAGGCCTGGGCCTTGGCCTCGATGCGCTGCGTCACCTCGGCCAGCGACAGGTGGCGATCCAGCCCGAGCCACACGTTCTCGGCGACAGTGAGGGTGTCAAACAGGCTGAAATGCTGAAACACCATGCTGATACCCAGAGCGCGCGCCTCCTGGGGGTTGCGCACGCTCACAGCTTGGCCGTTCCAGAGCACCTGGCCTTCGTCGGGCTTGACGCTGCCATAGATGATCTTCATCAGCGTGGACTTGCCGGCGCCGTTCTCGCCCAGGACGGCATGGATCTGCCCGGCTTGCACCGTGAGGGCCACGCGATCGTTGGCCAAGACGGCGGGATAGCGCTTGGAGATGTCGGTCAGCTGCAGGCGCGCGCGGGTCATGACAGGGGGGTGCGCAGGGGGGCTGCGGCCTCGTAGATTTGCTGTCGCAGCCAGCAATTCGCAGCCGATTCGTGAACGCGATCGTGCCAGACTTGGTAGAAGTTGATCCGCGGAAACGGCACTGGGCACGGCAAGATGGCGAGCGACAGCGGGTCGACGAAACGCTCAAAGCAGCGGCGGCCGGCGGTCACCACCAGGTGGGTCTTGGCCACCATCTGCGGCAGCAGCCCGAAGTACGGACAGTGGATCCAGCGATTGCGCACCAGGCCCAAGCGCTCCAAATGGCTGTCGACCGCGCCAAGCTGCGGCGAGGCCGCGGGCTGAGACACCACATGTTCGGCAGCCAACCAAGATTCGACCGTCCACCCCTGCTTGACAGCGGGGTGGTCTTTGGCCACCAGGCAGACCACCTCGTCGTCAAACAACGAGGTGCCATGGAGCTTGTCGACCGGATCGAACCAGTTGATCAGGAGCACATCGATCTCACCCTGAGCAAGTTGGCGGTAGCTCGTCTCGCGGTCGACCAGGGGATGCACCTCGATCGGGCAATGCGGCGCCAGCGCCTTGATCCGGGCGACCAGTTCTGGCAGCAGCTGGGGGCCCAGGTAGTCGCTGGCGATCAGGCGGAAGGTGTGGCGTTCCTGGGCGGGGTCGAAGCGGCGAGCGTCGGCGAAGAGGGCCTGGGCGGCACGCAAGATGTCGGCGCTGGGGTCGATCATGCGCAGGCCAGCGTCTGTAGGCACCATGCCGGCGCCCGAGCGCACCAGCAAGGGGTCACCCGCGATCTCCCGCAGGCGGCGCAGGGCCGCCGACACCGCGGGCTGGTGCATGCCCAGACGTTCGGCCGCGCGCGACACGCTGCGCTCGGTCAGAACGGTATGTAGCACCTTGATCAAGTGGAAATCCAACTTGTCAAATAGGGATTGATTGATCATGCCGTGAGAAGCGTTCGATGCAAGAATCCGGCCATACTTGGATCTATGGAGAAACAGACGATCCGCTTCATCCGCCGTGGCGAACTGATAAAGCTCGGCAATGTACCACCCGATCGGACCCTTTTAGAGGTCCTGCGCGAGGACCTCGGCGCCTGCGGCACCAAGGAGGGCTGCGGCGAAGGCGATTGCGGCGCCTGCACCGTGGTGATCGCCGAAACCGAAGGGGCCGGCCTGCGCTATCGCGCCATCAACAGCTGCATTCGGCTGGCCCACTCGGTGGACGGCCTGGCCCTGTGGACGGTCGAAGACCTTGCCCAAGCTGACGGCACCCTGCACCCGGCCCAAGAGGCGATGGTGCAATGCCATGGCTCTCAATGTGGTTTTTGCACACCCGGCTTCGTCATGAGCCTGTTTGGCATGTACCAAAACCATGTGCGCGCGGGGCGTGAGATCACCCGCGAACGGGCGCAGGCCGACCTCTCGGGCAATTTGTGCCGATGCACCGGCTACCGCCCAATCCTGGAGGCGGCCCAGCGCATGGCCCACCTGCCCGCCCCCCAAATGGACGAACCGGCCCTGGTCGCCCAGCTGGCGGCCCTGCGTGCGCCAGCGCCCACCGCCTCGGGCTCGGACTTGGGCTACCAGATGCCCGCCACCCTGCCCGAGTTGCTGGCCCAGCGCCGTGACCATCCGCACGCGCAGTTGGTGGCCGGCTGCACCGATGTGGGGCTGTGGGTGACCAAGCAGCACCGGCGCTTGCCGCAGGTGCTGGATGTCACCCGGGTGCACGAGCTGCGACAGATCGAGACGGGGCAGGGCCACTTGTCGATCGGCGCCGCCGTGCCCCTGTCCGACGCCTTCGCCGCCCTGGTCGCTCAGCGCCCAGGCCTGGCCGCCTTCGCCGAACGCTTTGCCGGCCTGCCGGTGCGCAACTCGGGCACCCTGGGCGGCAACGTGGCCAACGGATCTCCGATCGGCGACTCCATGCCGCTGCTGATCGCCCTCGATACACGCATCGTGCTGGCCAGCACGCGCGGCGCACGCAGCCTGCCGCTGGAGGATTTCTACACCGGCTATCGCCAGACCGCGCTGGCCGCCGACGAGGTGGTGGTCCGCCTGGACGTGCCCCTGCCCGCGCCCGACGAATTCCTGCGCGCCTACAAGATCTCCAAGCGCTACGACGATGACATTTCGGCGGTGTGCCTGGCGATCCGGATGCATCGCCAGGGCCCGACCGTCACCGGCGTACGTATCGGGGCCGGCGGCGTGGCCGCCACCCCCGCGCGCGCGCACCAGGCCGAGGCGGTGCTCGAAGGACGGAGCTGGAGCGAAGCCGCCGCCGAGGCGGCGGCGGCCGCGTTGCGCACCCAGTTCCAACCGATTAGCGACATGCGCGCCAGTGCCGCCTACCGCCGCGAGGTGCTGGGCAATCTGATGCGGCGCTTCTGGCTCGAAAGCCAGGGTGTGAGCGATCTCAACCTCGAGCGTTACGCTCTGGTGCAGGTGGCGCCATGAACGCGCGCGAGACGCACCCCACACCCATGCCTTCCACGGGCGCCTCCCGCATCCACGAAAGCGCGCGCGCGCAAGTGGCAGGCACCGCCACCTACATCGACGATATCCCGGAGGCGCGCGGCACCCTGCATGCCGCCCCCATCCTCTCGCCGGTGGCCCACGGCCACCTGCGCGGGGTGAACACCCAAGCGGCACAGGCCCTGCCCGGTGTGCGCGGCGTGGTGCTGGCCGCTGACATTCCCGGTGACACGCTGCTGGCCACCTTCATGCACGACGAGCCGATCTTCGCGATCGACACCGTGCAACACGTGGGTCAGGTGATCGGTCTGGTGGTAGCCGATAGCGCGATGGCGGCGCGGCGCGCGGCGCGCCAGATCCAGATCGACATCGATCCTCTGCCCGCCTGGCTCGACGCCCGCACCGCGCATGCAGCGCAAAGCTATGTGCTGCCGCCGGTCATCGTGCGCCGCGGTGCGGCAGATACGGCGATGGCGGCCTCGCGCCATGTGCTGCACGGCCAACTCGAAGTGGGTGGCCAGGAGCATTTCTACCTTGAAGGCCAGGTGGCTTATGCCCTGCCCCTGGAGCAGGGGCAGTGGCGCATTCACTCCAGCACCCAGCACCCGGGCGAGGTGCAGCACTGGGTGGCTCACGCGCTGGGATTGGCCAGCCACGCGGTCACGGTGGAATGCCGGCGCATGGGCGGCGGTTTCGGTGGCAAAGAAACACAGGCCGGTCACATGGCGGTGTGGGCGGCACTGGCCGCGCGCAAGTTCCGAGCCCCGGTCAAGCTACGCCTGGACCGCGATGACGACTTCATGGTCACCGGCAAGCGGCATCCCTTCTCTTACGACTGGCAGGTGGGGTTTGACGACCAGGGCCTGATCACCAGCCTGAAGCTCACGATGCTGGTGAACTGCGGCTTTTCGGCCGACCTGTCGGGGCCAGTGGCGGACCGCGCCATCTTCCACAGCGACAACGCCTACTTCCTGTCCGACGTCGAGATCACCTCCTACCGCTGCAAGACCCACACCCAAAGCCATACCGCGTTTCGCGGCTTTGGCGGGCCGCAGGGCATGATCGTGATCGAGGCCATCCTGAGCGATATCGCGCGCCAGCTGGGGCTGGACCCGCTGGACGTGCGCCGGCGCAATCTGTATGGCGTGCAGGACCGCAACGTCACGCACTACCAGATGAAGGTCGAGGACAACATCCTCGATCCCCTGATCACCACGCTGGAAGCCAGCAGCGCCTACCGCGCACGGCGCCAGACCTTGGCCACCTGGAACGCACGAAGCCCCGTGATCAAGCGCGGCATCGCGATCACGCCAGTGAAGTTCGGCATCAGCTTCACCGCCACCTTGTTCAACCAGGCGGGCGCGCTGGTCAACGTGTTTACCGATGGCAGCGTGCAGCTCAATCACGGCGGCACCGAGATGGGCCAAGGCCTGCATACCAAGATCATGCAGATCGTGGCCGACGAACTTGGCGTGCCCTTCGAGCGCGTCCTGTGCACCGCCACCGAAACCGGCAAGGTACCCAACGCGTCGGCCACCGCGGCATCCGCCGGCACCGACCTCAATGGACGGGCGGCGCAGTTCGCAGCGCGCAACATCCGCGACAACCTGGCCGCCTTCGTCGCAGGGCTTGATGGCTGCGGCGCCGGGGCCGTGCACTTCGCCGGCGGACAGGTTGTCTCACCCAAAACCACGCGCGGCTTCGACGAGGTGGTGCGCCTGGCCTATGCCAACCGCATCCAACTCTGGAGCGATGGCTTTTACCGCACGCCCAAGATCCACTACGACAAGACCACGCTCACCGGTCGGCCCTTTTATTACTTCAGCTACGGCGCGGCTTGCACCGAGGTGGCCATCGACACGCTCACGGGCGAGACCCGGGTGCTGGCGGTGGACATCCTGCACGACGTGGGCACCTCCATCAACCCGGCGATTGACATCGGGCAGATTGAAGGCGGCTACATCCAGGGGGTGGGCTGGCTCACCAGCGAACAGCTGGTGTGGAACGCGCAAGGCCGCCTGGCCACGCACGCGCCCAGCACCTACAAGATCCCGGCGACGGGCGATGTGCCCGAACACTTGAAGATCGCGCTATGGCCCGAGCCCAATCGCGAAGACAACGTCGGTGGCAGCAAGGCGGTGGGCGAGCCGCCCTTCATGCTGGGGATCAGCGCCTGGGAGGCGATCCGCGACGCGGTGGCTGCGGCGCGCCCGGGTCAGCGCATCGTGATGCAGGCCCCAGCCACACCCGAGAACGTGCTGCGGGCGCTGCGGCCCGAGGCCTTCGGGTCGCAGGATTAGCACCCAGGATGAACACCCCGCACCGCCGGGGCTTGTTCATGTCAGGGCCCCTTGGCCCCCGCGTTGAACCACGCACCGACCAGGGCCCGCTCGTCTTCGGTGATCCCGGTGGCGTTGTTGATCGGCATGAGCCGCGTGACCACCACCTGCTGGTAGACCGCCTGCGCCCGCTGGGTGATGGCCTCGGGGCTGTCTAGCCGCACGTTCTTCATCTGCACCTGCGCGCCGTGGCAGGACAGGCAGCGTTGCTCCATCACCGTCTGCACCTGCGCAAAGGTCGGCGCCGCGGGGGCGGGCGCGCTCGAGGCCTTCGGCGCCGCCGGCACCAGCCACACCATCACGCCCAGGATCACCGCCACGCCCGCGAGCGCATAGGGCAGCGGGTGCCGATTGCGCCCCAGCTTCCAGCCATGACGCAGCACGAAGAACTGGCGAATCGCGGCGCCCGCGAACATCATCATCACCAGCACGACCCAGTTGTACGGGTGGCTCCAGGTGAAGCTGTAGTGGTTGGACAGCATCGCAAACAGCACCGGCAGCGTGAAGTAGGTGTTGTGCACGCTGCGCTGCTTGCCCCGTTTGCCGTGCACGGGGTCCACCGGCTCGCCGGCCTGGATGGCGGCGACCATCTTGCGCTGACCGGGAATGATCCAGAACAAGACGTTGGCGCTCATGGCGGTGGCGATCATCGCGCCCACCAGCAAGAAGGCCGCACGCCCTGCAAACAGATGGCACGCCAGCCACGAGGCGATCACCACCAGCACCGCCACCAGCGCGCCGACGACGGTGTCGCCGTTCTCGCGATCGCTGAATACGCGGCACACCGCGTCATACAAGAACCAGAACACCACCAGAAAGGCGAGGGCTGCGGCAATGGCGGCGGGCGGCGCCCAGTCCATGCGCGCCGGATCAATCAGATAAACCCGCGGGTTCCACAAATAGGACACCGCCAGCAGCGCAAACCCCGAGAGCCAGGTGCTGTAGCTCTCCCAATAGAACCAATGCAGGTGCGAGGGCAGCTTGGGCGGCGCGAGCGCGAACTTGACCGGGTGATAGAAGCCGCCGCCGTGCACGGCCCACAGCTCGCCGCTGACGCCTTGCTTCTTCAGGTCCTCATCGACCGGGGGCGTGAGGCTGGAATCGAGAAAAACAAAATAGAACGAGGAGCCAATCCAGGCGATGGCGACGATCACGTGCAGCCAGCGCAAAAGCAGGTTGGCCCAGTCGAGGAGGTAGCTTTCCATGGCAATGAATACCTTCAGGACTGCTCACCACCGCGGGCGCTCTGAGCAGGAAAGACCGCGAACCCAGAGCTTGCTGGCAAGCCCGGCACCGCTGCGGCCGTAGGGCGTCAGTGTAAGCAAGTTCAGGGCAGCTGCAGCAATTGCGCGGCGACGGCCACTGCGATCACTTCGGGCTCTTTGCCGCGGATGCCCGCCACGCCGATGGGGCAGGTGACCTGCGCGAGCTCCGCTTCGGTGTAGCCCCGGTCTGCGAGCCGGCTGCGAAAAGTCGCCCACTTGGTCTTGCTGCCAATCAAACCGATGAAGGGCAGGTCACCGCGTTCGCGCTGTCGGCGCAGGCAGGCCACCACGATGTCCAGATCTTCGGCGTGACTAAAGCTCATGACCAGTACCCGGGTGCCCGGCGCGAGGTCAGTCACCGCAGCCTGCACCGGATCGGAATGTTCGCAGCGCACCTGCGGCGGGCAGTCGGCGGGAAAGATCTCGTTGCGGCTGTCGATCCAGGTGATCGCCAAGGGCAGCGGCGCCAGCACCCGCACCAGCGCGCAGCCCACATGACCGCCCCCGAACAGGGCCAGCGGCTGGCGCGCAGGCATCAGACGCTGCGTGAGCGAGGCCGTGTCGGCTGCACCCACGCGCTCAAAGCGCACATGCACCACGCCCCCGCAGCATTGCCCCAGACTGGGGCCCAGGGGATAGCGATGCACCGAGTCATGCCCCGCTTCGGGGCTCTGCACCAAGCGCACACGGGCCTGGGCGATCGCCTGAAATTCCAGCTGCCCGCCGCCGATGCTGCCTGCGACCGCATCGGGCCACACCAGCATCCAGGCCCCTACTTCGCGCGGTACCGAGCCCTCGGCCTGAACCACAGAGACCAGCACCGCCTCGCGGTAGTCGAGACGGGTCAGGGCATCGGGCAGCGACAAGAGCGTCATGAGCGGCACCGGGCCGCCCCAAGGCGCGAAGGTCCCCTCGGGGGGCAGGAAGCTACACGGAGTGAGCGGACGTCGGGGTGCTTCATGGTGTGGCAAGAAAGAGAGCGAAGTATGCTTGCGACCGTTCAAGGAGAGTCCATGCGCGCCACCAGCCCCCTTTCCCGGTCCATGGCCATCGTCGCCGCGGCGTTCGCCGCGCTCCTGACCGCCTGCAGCACTCCGCCGGCGCGCCAGGAAGCGGCGCGCCCGGCCCCCACCGGCGCGCCCGTCGAAGACGCCCGCCCCGCGGGGGCGCCGCCTAGCGCACCCGCACCGGTGGCGGCCCCCGCGCCCGCGCTCGCGCCCGCACCTGCCGCGGGCCCGCGCGCATCGGCTGCCGCCACCCCCCGCGATTACAGGCGCGATGCGGCTACCCACCTGTATGGCCTGAACCGTGCGCGGATCTACCCCGGCCGGCTGCCCCCGCTGCTTTATGCGATCGGGGTGCTACAGGTGGAGGTCGATGACAGTGGACAGGTGCGCCAACTCACCTGGATGCGTGCGCCGAGTCATGCGCCCGAAGTGGTGGCGGAGATCGAACGCACCGTGCGCGCGGCCGCGCCCTTCCCGGCCCCGGCGCGCATGGGACGGGTCACCTACACAGACACCTGGCTGTGGGACCGCAGCGGCCGCTTCCAGTTGGATACCCTCACCGAGGGCCAGAACTGAGGCCCGATCAGGAGCCGCGGTAAGTCGAATAGCTCCAGGGGCTGCAAAGCAGCGGCACGTGATAGTGCGCGCGCGTGTCCGCCACGCCGAAGTCCAGCGAGACCTGATCGAGAAAAGGCGGATCCGGCAGCGTCACGCCGCGCGCACGAAAGTACGCGGCGACATCAAAAACGAGGCGATAGGTTCCACGCTGCAAGCTGGCGTTGTCATAGAGCGGCCCGTCCGGGTTGCGTCCGTCGGCATTGAGCGTGAAGCGCTTGACCAGCAGCGCCTGGCCGCCATCGTTGCGGTACAGGGCGACCGCCATGCCGCCGGCGGGCGTGCCATGCATGGTGTCCAGAACGTGCGTGCTCAAACCCATGACAACCCTCCTAAATCAGTAGACAACAGTGTATACACTTTGTGTCATCGCCCTTAACATCCGCAGATGCAGGCAGCAGACACCACCACCAGCACCATCGCCGAGGCCCTGACGCGGGCGATCGCGGCACACCGGTTGCAGCCGGGGACCAAGCTGGCGGAGCAAAAGCTGGCCGACCATTTTGGGGTGTCGCGCACGCTGGTGCGTCAGGCCTTGTTTCAGCTCTCGCAAAACCGCCTGGTGCGCCTGGAGCCTGCGCGCGGCGCCTTCGTCGCCGCGCCCACCGTGAGCGAGTCGCGCCAGCTGTTTGCAGTGCGCCGCATGCTCGAAGGCGAGATGGCGCGCACCTTCGCACGCGAGGCCACCCCCTCCCACATCAAGGCCCTGCGCGAACACATCGCCCAGGAAAAAGCCGCCGCCGAAGCCGGTGAATCGGCCCGTCGCAACGAGCTTTTAGGTGACTTTCATGTCCGCATGGCCGAACTGCTAGGCAACGAGGTGCTCGCCCAGATCCTGCGCGAGTTGGCCTCGCGCAGCTCGCTGATCTCGCTGATGTACCAGCGCGAGGGCGCGGCCGAACACTCCAGCGAGGAGCATCTACAGATCGTGCGCGCGCTGGCGGCCCGCGACGAAGACCGCGCCGCCCGCCTGATCACCGAGCACCTGGACCATGTGGAGGCCAGCCTGGATTTCGACCGGCCCCTTCTCACCCAGGACATCGCCCAGGCCCTGTCCTCCTGACCATGATCTACGACAGCACCGCCCCCTACCCCCGCGACCTGGTCGGCTACGGCCGCAAGGTGCCCCATGCACGCTGGCCGGGCCAGGCGCGTGTGGCCGTGCAGTTCGTCCTCAATTACGAAGAGGGCGGCGAGAACGCGGTGCTGCATGGCGATGCGGCCTCCGAGCAGTTCCTCTCTGAAATGTTCAACCCGGCGGCTTACCCCGAGCGGCATATGAGCATGGAGGGCATCTACGAATACGGATCGCGCGTGGGCGTGTGGCGCATCCTGCGTGAATTTGAAAAACGCCAGTTGCCACTCACGGTCTTTGGCGTGAGCACCGCGCTGCAGCGCCACCCCGAGCTCACCGCCGCCCTGCGCGAGATGGGCCACGAGATCGCCTGCCACGGCTGGAAGTGGATCCACTACCAGAACATCGACGAGGCCACCGAACGCGAACACATGCGCCTGGCCATGGACATCTTGCAGAAGATGACGGGTGAGCGCCCGGTGGGCTGGTACACAGGCCGCGACAGCCCCAACACCCGTCGCCTGGTCACCGACTTCGGCGGCTTCGAATACGACAGCGACTACTACGGCGAAGACCTGCCTTTCTGGATGAAGGTGCGCCGTACCGACGGACAGGTGGTGCCGCATCTGGTGGTGCCCTACACCCTCGATGTCAACGACATGCGCTTTGCCCTGCCCCAGGGCTATTCGCATGCCGACCCTTTCTTCCAATACATGCGCGATACCTTCGACGCCCTGTATGCCGAAGGCGATGAGGCCCCGAAGATGATGAGCGTGGGCATGCATTGCCGCCTGCTCGGACGCCCGGGCCGCATCGTGGCCCTGCAAAAGTTCCTGGACCACATTGCCCGCCATGACCGCGTCTGGGTATGCAAACGCGTCGATATCGCGCGGCACTGGAAGCAGGTCCATCCGTTTTCGGAGGCGGGCGGATGAGCCTGACCCTCGAACAACTCAACGCCGCCTCGCTGGACGAAGCGGCGGTGATGCTGGACGGGTTGTATGAGCACTCGCCGTGGATCGTGCGTGCGGCTCTGGCACATCGCCCCTTTGCCTCGCTGGCCACCCTCAAGCACGCCTGCGCCCAGGTCGTCACGCAGGGCACGCGCGATCAGCAACTGGCCCTGATTCGCGCCCACCCCGAGCTCGCGGGCAAGGCCATGGTGAGCCAAAGCCTCACCGCTGAATCGACGGGCGAGCAAAGCCGCGCGGGTCTGACGAACTGCACGCCCGCCG
The DNA here is from genome assembly GCA_947463025.1 of Comamonadaceae bacterium. GTDB lineage: Bacteria > Pseudomonadota > Gammaproteobacteria > Burkholderiales > Burkholderiaceae_C > Ramlibacter. Next base: position 5,769 of record CANHSE010000034.1, on the reverse strand, counting down.
AATTTGAGACCCTGCAAAAACTCAACGCCGACTACAACGCGAAGTTCGGCTTCCCCTTCATCCTCGCGGTGCGCGGCCCGCGCGGCACGGGCCTTACGCGCGCACAAATCATCGAGACCTTCACCCGTCGCCTGGCCCACCCGAGCGCCTTCGAACTGGCCGAGTGCCTGCGCAATATCCACCGCATCGCCGAAATCCGCCTGAACGACAAGTTCGGCGTCGAGCCCGTGCTGGGCGACCTGGTGTGGGACTGGCAGGAAGCCCTGGCCATCTACAGCGACCCGGGCTTCAAGGAAAAAGGTCAGCTGACGGTCACCTACCTCACCGACGCCCACATCCAGGCGGCCGCCTTCATCGCCCGCGAGATGAAGGCCTGCGGCTTTGACGAAGTCGCTACCGACGCGGTCGGCAATGTGGTGGGCGCCTACCACGGCGCCGCGCGCGATGCCAAGCGCCTGCTGACGGGTTCGCACTACGACACCGTGCGCAATGGCGGCAAGTACGACGGACGTCTGGGCATCTTCACGCCCATGGCCTGCGTGCGTGAGCTCGCGCGCGGCGGGCGGCGCCTGCCCTTTGGCATCGAGGTCGTGGCTTTCTCCGAGGAAGAAGGACAACGGTACAAAGCCACCTTCCTGAGTTCCGGCGCCCTCACCGGCGCCTTCGACCCGAGCTGGCTAGACCAGAAGGACGCGCAAGGTATCGCCATGCGCGACGCGATGAAGGCCGCCGGCCTACCCGCCACGCTGGAGGCGATTCGGGCCCTGCGCCGCGACCCGGCTCGCTACCTGGGTTTCGTCGAAGTGCATATCGAGCAGGGGCCGGTGCTCAACGAACTGGACATCCCTCTAGGCATCGTCACCTCCATCAATGGCAGCGTGCGCCTGCTCTGCGCCGTCACTGGCATGGCCAGTCACGCGGGCACCACGCCCATGGACCGTCGCCGTGATGCTGCCGCCGCAGTGGCCGAACTGGTTCTGTATGTCGAGCGCCGCGCCGCGCAAGACGGTGACAGCGTCGGCACGGTGGGCATCTTGCAGGTCCCCGGCGGCTCCACCAATGTGGTGCCCGGGCGCTGCGAGTTCACACTGGATCTGCGCGCGCCCACCGACGCCCAGCGCGATGCGCTGGTGCATGACGTGCTGCACGAGTTGCACGCGATCTGCGAGCGCCGCGGCGTGCAAGCCCAGACCGAAGAAATGATGCGGGCCGCCGCAGCGCCCAGCGCCCCCGCCTGGCAACAGCGCTGGGAACGCGCGCTGCAGGCCCTGGGCGCACCGCTGCACCGCCTGCCCAGTGGCGCCGGCCATGACGCCATGAAACTGCACGAGGTGATGCCGCAGGCCATGCTGTTCGTGCGCGGCCTGAACTCGGGCATCAGCCACAACCCGCTGGAGAGCACCTCCAGCGACGACATCGACCTGGGCGTACGCGCCTTCCAGCAGCTGCTGGAACAACTGGCCCAAGAAAAAACCACATGACCGATTACGACAAACTCGACGCCTGGATCGACGCCCACTTCGATGAGGAAGTGCGCTTTCTACAAGAACTGGTGCGCGTGCCCACCGACACGCCGCCGGGCAACAACGCGCCACATGCCGACCGCACCGCGCAGTTGCTGGCCGGCTTCGGCTTCGAGGCCGAAAAGCACGCCGTGCCCGCCGACGAGGTGAAGGCCGCTGGCATGGAATCGATCACCAACCTGATCGTGCGCCGCTACTACAGCAAGGATCGCACCGCCGAGGGTCGTCCGGCCGGCGGACGCGTGGTGGCCCTGAACGCCCACGGCGATGTGGTGCCTCCAGGCGAAGGCTGGACCCATGACCCCTACGGCGGCGAGATCGTCGACGGGCGTCTGTACGGGCGCGCCGCGGCCGTGAGCAAGAGCGATTTCGCCAGCTTCACCTTCGCGGTGCGCGCGCTCGAATCCCTGGGCGCACCCTTGCAGGGCGGCATCGAACTGCACTTCACCTACGACGAGGAATTCGGCGGCGAACTCGGCCCGGGCTGGCTACTGAAAAAAGGCCTCACCCGCCCCGACCTGATGATCGCGGCGGGCTTTAGCTACGAGGTGGTCACCGCCCACAACGGCTGCCTGCAAATGGAGGTGACGGTCAACGGCCGCATGGCGCATGCCGCCATCCCCGACACCGGCATCGACGCCCTGCAAGCGGCTGTGAAGATCCTCAATGCCTTGTACGCCCAGAACACCCTGTACAAACAGGTGACGTCGCAGGTCGCAGGCATCCAGCATCCTTACCTGAACGTCGGTCGCATCGAGGGCGGCACCAACACCAACGTGGTCCCGGGCAAGGTCAGCTTCAAGCTCGATCGCCGCATGATCCCCGAGGAGGATCCGGTCGTCGTCGAGGCCGCCATCCGCGAGGTGATCGCCCAGGCCGCCGCGCAATCGCCGGGCGTGCAGGTGGACGTGCGTCGCATCCTGCTGGCCCGCTCCCTCAAACCGCTGGCGGGTAACCAACCGCTGGTCGAGGCTCTGCAAAAGCACGGGCAAGCCGTGTTCGGTCAGCCCCTGCCCGCCATGGGCACGCCGCTGTACACCGACGTGCGTCTGTATGGCGAAGCCGGCATCCCGGGCGTCATCTACGGCGCAGGCCCGCGCACGGTGCTCGAATCGCATGCCAAGCGCGCCGACGAGCGCCTGGAACTGCAGGACCTGCGCCGCGCGACTCGCGTCATCGCCCGCGCCCTGCGCGATCTGCTCGCCTGACCCGCACCGGCCCGACGATGACTCAGCGCACCCGCCCCCGCCGAAACAGGTTGACGATGGCCAGGAGCACCACTGCGCCCGCCAGCGACACCAGGAACGAGCCGATGGAGAGGGCGTCGTTGATCGTGCCCACGCCCACCATGGGCGAGATCACCCAGCCGCCGATGAGGGCGCCGATGATCCCGACGATCACGTTCAACAAAATCCCCTGTTGCGCGTCGGTGCGCATGATCAAGCTGGCAAGCCAGCCGACCACCCCTCCGACGATGAGCCAGATCAAAATGTTCATGACGACACTCCTTTGCGACCCGCGCAATATCGGCAGCCGCCCCGGCTGCACGCGTAGTCGCCCGCACGGGAGCGCCGTGCGCCGAGCTCGCATGGGAGGGTCAGACAGTCCCTACCGGCGTCACACGAGGTCTTTAGACCTCATGTTCTCCCCCGACGGTTTGACCGGGATTCCGATCAGAAAACGGCACCCTTTTTGCATGTAATGTCCTCTGTTAACACCACCTTCAGTCTGGAGCTCTTATGACCAAACGCATCTTCCTTAAAACCGCCGCCGCCCTGGCCCTGGCCGCCTCGTTCGGCACCGCCAGCGCACAAGCCCTCACCCCCATCAAGTTCCAGCTCGATTGGCGCTTTGAGGGCCCGGCTGCTCTCTTTTTGACGCCGGTGGCCAAGGGCTACTTCAAGGACGCCAAGCTCGATGTGACGGTGGACGCCGGTAACGGCTCGGGCGGCGCGGTCACCCGCGTGGCCTCAGGCACCTACGACATCGGCTTTGCCGATATGGCGGCCCTCATGGAATTCCACGCCAACAACCCCGACGCCCCCAACAAGCCGGTGGCGATCATGGTGGTCTACAACAACACGCCCGCCTCGGTGATGGCCCTGAAGAAAACCGGCATCAAGACCCCCGCCGACCTGGCTGGCAAAAAATTGGGCGCGCCAGTGTTTGACGCCGGCCGCCGCGCCTTCCCGATCTTCCAGAAGGCCAACGGCATCGGCGCCGTGAACTGGACCGCGATGGACCCCCCGCTGCGCGAGACCATGCTGGCCCGCGGTGACGTGGACGCCATCACCGGCTTCACCTTCACCTCGCTGCTGAACCTCGAAGCGCGCGGTGTGAAGGCCGAAGACGTGACGGTGCTGCAATACCCCGATTACGGCGTGAAGCTGTATGGCAACGTGATCATCGCCACGCCCAAGATCCTCAAGGAGAACCCGGCTGCCGTGAAAGCCTTCCTGCAGGCCTTCGCCAAGGGCGCCAAGGACGTGATCGCCAACCCTGCTGCCGCCATCGAGTATGTGAAGCAGCGTGACGGCATCATCAACACCGAACTCGAGACCCGCCGTCTGAAGCTGGCGATCGACACGGTGATCAACAGCGCTGACGCGCGCGCCGAGGGCTTCGGTCAGCTCAATCCGGGCCGCCTGGCGCTGATGGCCTCGCAAGTGTCGGATGCCTTCAACACCAAGACCCGCATCAACCCCGACGCGGTGTGGAATGCCTCCTTCCTGCCCTCCAAAGCTGAACTGAACATCCTGCCCGCGCCCAAAGCGGCCGCCGCTGCGACCCCCGCCAAGGCAGCGGCCTCTGCCAAGAAGTAAATGACGACGCCGCTCTTTGTCGACTTCCAGGACGTCTGGCTCGCCTACAACGAGGAACTCCTCGCGGAGAACCACTTCGCGGTCGAAGCCATCGACCTCAAAGTGCGCGAGGGCGAGTTCATCGCCATCGTCGGTCCCTCGGGCTGCGGCAAGTCCACCTTCATGAAGCTGGCCACCGGCCTGCGCATGCCCTCACGTGGATCCATCCATATCGGGGGCGAGCCGGTCACCGGGCCGTTGAAGATCTCGGGCATGGCCTTCCAGGCGCCTTCGTTGCTGCCCTGGCGCACCACGGTCGACAACGTGCTGCTGCCGCTGGAGATCGTGGAGCCTTACCGCTCCAACTTCAAGCAAAAGCGGCCTGAGTACGCAGAGCGCGCCCGCGCGCTGCTTCGCAAGGTGGGCCTGGGCGGCTATGAGGACAAGTTCCCGTGGCAGCTCTCGGGTGGCATGCAACAGCGCGCGAGCATCTGCCGCGCCCTGATCCATGAGCCCAAGATGCTGCTCTTGGACGAGCCCTTTGGCGCGCTCGATGCCTTCACCCGCGAGGAGTTGTGGTGCATCTTGCGAGACCTGTGGACCGAGCAGCGGTTCAACGTGATTCTGGTCACGCACGACCTGCGTGAGTCCGTCTTCCTGGCCGATACGGTGTACGTCATGAGCAAGAGCCCCGGCCGCTTTGTCGTGCGCAAGGAGATTGAATTGCCCCGACCGCGCGACCTGGAGATCACCTACACCAAGGAGTTCACGGACATCGTCCATGACCTGCGCGGACACATCGGCGCGATACGCAAGCAAGGTGCGGAGGTGGCGCAATGAACAAGAAGCAGATGGAGGGCTGGTCGCCCTGGATCCTGCTGGTGGCGACCATCGCGCTGTGGCAGTTCCTGTGTTCCGCCTTCAGCGTCTCCGAATTCGTCTTCCCCAGCCCTGCGCGGATCTGGGAGCAGATGGTGGAGTTTCGCGGGGTGATCGCCGGCCACGCCTGGCGCACCTTCTGGGTGACGATGGCCGGCTTTGGGATCGCCATCGTGGTGGGTGTGATGCTGGGTTTCCTGATTGGCAGCTCGCGTCTGGCCTATGCGGCGGTGTATCCGCTCATGACCGCCTTCAACGCCCTGCCCAAGGCGGCCTTCGTGCCGATCCTGGTGGTGTGGTTTGGCATCGGCATCGGCCCGGCCATCCTGACCGCCTTCCTGATCTCGTTCTTCCCCATCATGGTGAACATCGCCACCGGCCTGGCCACGCTCGAACCCGAGCTGGAAGACGTGCTGCGGGTACTGGGCGCCAAGCGCTGGGACGTGCTGGTGAAGGTGGGCCTGCCCCGCTCCATGCCCTACTTCTACGGCTCGCTGAAGGTGGCGATCACGCTGGCCTTTGTCGGCACGACGGTGTCGGAGATGACGGCGGCCAACGAGGGCATC
>CANHSE010000033.1 GCA_947463025.1 Comamonadaceae bacterium | reverse complement strand
CTGCGCTTGCGGCCATGGCCCGCAGCCTGGTGCATCGCGGGCCAGACGATGAAGGCATCTGGCAAGTGCCGGCGCGCGGCGTGGCCATTGGCAATCGGCGCCTGTCCATCATCGACATCGGCGGTGGCCACCAGCCCTTCGTGTCCGATGACGGACAGATCGCCGTCGTGCAAAACGGCGAGATCTTCAACCACATCGAACTGGCCGCCGAGCTGCGCGCCCAGGGCGTGCGTCTGAACACCGGCTCGGATACCGAGGTCATCCTGCGTCTGTACGAGCGCGAAGGCATCGCGTGCCTCAAGCGCCTGAACGGCATGTTCGCCATCGCCATCGACGACGCACGCGAGGATGCCCTCTACCTCGTGCGCGATCGCATCGGCGTCAAACCCCTGTATGTGCACGACGACGGCCGGCGCATGGTGTTCGGCTCGGAGATCAAGGCCTTGCTGCCGGTGCTGCAGGCCACGGGCCAGGCGCCGAAGGTGGACCTCGAGGCCATTCACCACTACCTCACCTTCAACTACATCCCCGCGCCCTGGACGGTCTGGCAAGGTGTCCGCCATGTGATGCCGGGTACCTGGATGAAGTTCACGCGCACCGGTGTGCAGACCCAGCGTTGGTGGAATCTGGCCGATCAGCGCGAACGCCCCATCGCGTTTGACGACTGGTCGCAGGAGTTCATGCACCTGCTGGACGACGCCACCCGCATCCGCCTGCGTGCCGACGTGCCCTGGGGCGCCTTCCTCTCAGGTGGCGTGGATTCCAGCACCATCGTGGCGCTGATGGCGCGCCATGTGGACCAGCCGGTCAAGACGTTTTGCATCGGCTTTGCCGACCCGCGCTTTGACGAATCACCCTATGCCGCGGACGCCGCGCGCCGTTTCGGCTGCGATCACACCCTGGAGATCGCCGAGCTGAATATGCTCGATCGCTGGCCGCAGGTGCTGCATCACCTGGACCAGCCACATGGCGATGCGTCCTTCATGCCCACCCTGCGTGTGAGCGAGCTGGCGGCGCGGCATGTGAAGGTGGTGCTCACCGGCGACGGCGGCGACGAGCTCTTTGCCGGCTACGAGAAGTACGAGCAGTTCTTCGCCCGCCCCGAGGCAGCGACGCTGACCGACGCGGCGTTTCGCACGCGTTACTTCGATTCGATCTCCTTGTTCTCGCCGGCCGACAAGCAGGCCCTCTATCAGCCCGCCATCGCCGCGCGGCTCGCTGGGATAGACAGTTTCGACGTGGCCGCCAAACCCTGGTTCGACGAGGCCCAGCACATGGGCCGCATCAACCAGGCCCTGTACCTGGACATGCAGCTGCTGCTCTCAGGCAACAACCTGGTCAAGCCCGATCGCATGGGGATGGCGGTGTCCATCGAGGCGCGCACGCCCTTCCTGGACTGGCGGATGATGGAGTTCGCCTTCCGCTCGCGCGGCGCGACCAAGCTCTCGCCCGCCGGCGACAAGAAGCATTGGTACAAGCAGGCCGTGATCCCCCTGATCGGGCAGGACCTGGCGTATCGCAAGAAGCAGATGTTCACCGTGCCGGTGGGCGAGTGGTTCCGCAAGGAAAGCTACGACTGGTTGGCACAGACCCTGCGAAGCAGCGACCTGATCGCACGCCTGTTCCAGCCGCAGGCGGTCACCGGCCTGCTCCAGCGGCATCGCGATGGCACGGCCAATCACACCCGCGAGCTGCGCGCACTGGCGGCGTTGGCGATTTGGGAGCGGGGGATCGCGCAGCAAGGATTCGACGTCGGGGTCGGCGCATGACGCGTGCGGCGGCAACGCCCGGTTCGGCGTCGTCCTTGCCGGTCTGGCTTTTCGTCGCCTATGGCGGCGGCCATGTGAAGGCCTTGCTGCCTGTGGCCCAGCGGGCGCAGGCGCAGGGGCTGGCCCGCGTGGTGTTCCTCGCGCTCACTACGGCCGCTGCGCCGGCGCGTGAGGCCGGCGTGCCTACTTACGGTTTTGTCGATTTGCTCGAGCCCTCCGACACGCAGGCCCTGCAGCATGGTGAGCGCCTGGTCCAGACCCTGTCGGTGCAGGCGGCGCAACGCGAGGAGTCGGTGGCGTATCTGGGCTTGTCCTACGCCGAGCTCGAGGCCGATGTGGGCGCCTCAGAGGCCGCGGCGCGCTACGCGCAATATGGTCGACAGGCCTTTTTGCCCGTGCGCGTTTTGGAGCGCGCGATCCGACGCTGGCAGCCCGCCTGTGTGCTGACCACCAATTCGCCGCGTGCCGAGCGTGCCGCCTTGCTCGCGGCGCGCCGACAGGGCGTCCCCAGTGTGTGTCTGCTGGATCTCTTTGGCCTGTGGGAGCGTGACTGGCTGGTCCGACCTGACTATGCCGACGCGCTGTGTGTGTTCAATTCGCAGGTGGCGGCCAGTCTGGAGGCCGCAGGCCGTCCACCGGGTCACATCCACGTCACCGGCAACCCCGCCTTTGACAATATCCACGACCCTGCCGTGATCGCCCAGGGCCAGGCCCTGCGCCGTGAGGCAGGCTGGTCGGCTCAGCGCGTGGTGTTCTATGCGTCTTCCCCCGAACCCGACGAGGTCACCGGCATCTCGGGCCGAGGCGATCCCGCCTGGCCGCGACGCATCGAGACCCAGTTGATCGAGACCGTGCAGCGCGATCCGGCGTTGGCCCTGTGGGTGCGTCGCCATCCCAGCGAGGCGCCGGCCGACGAGATCGAGGCTGCGGGTCATCCCCGGATCCGTGTCGCGCAGGGGCCGCTGCATCCCTATTTGCATGCCTGTGACGAGGTGGTGGTGACGGTGTCCACGGTGGGCGTCGAGGCGAATCTGGCCGGCCGTGAAGTGACCCAGGTCCGCGGCTCCATCCTCGATGGCCTGAGCCCCTACCTGGCCATGGGCATCGCGCAGCGCGAACTGACCCTGGACCAGACGGCCCGCCAGCTGGCGCAGCCGGTGGCTGTCACCGCGCGGGCCGCCGACGCCGCCCCCGGCCAGGCGGCTGCGCGCGTACTGGCCGTGGCCCAAGGCGTGGCGCACGCAGGAGCGGCCTGATGGCACGCATCGTGGCCCTGTCCACCCCCGAGGCGCAGGCGCGATTTGAGCGTTTGCCGCCGGCGTTGCGCATCGCGTCATTGAGCCCGGTGTTTGCGGCGGCGGACACGCAGCGCGATCCCACACTGCGCTGCGTGCATGCCGGCCTGGAGGACGCTGGCTTTGAGTGGATCCACAGCGTCCACCTGCGCCCCCTGGCGGACCAAAAGGGGCAATGGGGCGCCACCTCGCCCTATGGCTATGGCGGTCCGATCACCCCGGTCACCGATCCGGCCCTGCGCGCACAGGCCTGGGCGGCCTGGCAGGCCTGGTGCCGCGAGGAAGGCGTGCTGGCCGAGTTCTGCCGCTTTCATCCGCAATTGCCGTCGTCGCCCCTGGCCTTTGGGGGCACGGTGCGCGAGAACCGTGCCACCGTCTCGGTGGACCTGAGCGTGCCTGAGGTGACCGCCGGCTTTAACAGCCTCACCCGTCGCAAGATCCGCCGGTCGCAGCAGGCGGGCGTGCAAACCCGCTGGAGCCGTGAGGCGGCCGACTGGGCCCGCTACGCGCCGTTCTACCGGCAGGCCATGCAGGACGTACAGGCCGCCGCCTTCTACTTTTTCTCCGACGCTTATTTCGAGGCCCTGTCGCAGTTGCCCTGCGCCCACTTGCTCGTGTGCGAGCACGAAGGTCGCTGGCTCTCGGCGGGGGTCTACCTGCTGGAGGGCGGCTTGCTCGAGTACCACCTGGGCGCCAGTAGCCCCGAGGGCAAGGACGTCGGCACCCCGTGCCTGTTGCAGGCCCAGGCCGCCGCCTGGGGTCAGGCCCAGGGTGCGCAGGCCCTGTACCTCGCGGGGGGCACCGACCCATCGCCGGATAACCCTCTTTTGTTCTACAAACTGGGCTTCTCCCGCCGCACCCTGCCTTTCTCGGTGGGGGAGGCCATCCACGACGACAATCGCTATTGGGCGACCGCGGCCCGCCTGGGTTTCAGCCCGGGCCATCCGCCGCCTCGCCTTCTCCTTGACTGAAAGCCTGAAATGAGCCGTGACGCCCTCTGGGAAGAGATCTTCAGCACCCGTGCCTGGGGCCGCTATCCCCCGGAAGATCTGATTCGCTTTTGCGCCCAGCGTTTTTACGCGCGCCAGCCTCGCAGCGACGTCAAGCTGCTGGAGGTCGGCTTTGGCACCGGCGCCAACCTCTGGTACTTCGCCCGCGAGGGCTTGGGTGTGCACGGCCTGGAGGGCAGCGAGGCCGGTGCGGCCCAGGCCCGTCAGCGACTGGACACCGAGCTTCCCGGCTGGAACCGCGGCGACACCGACCGCCTGCGCGTGGGCGATATGTGCGAGCCGCTGCCCTGGGCTGACGACAGCTTTGATGCGGTGATCGACAACGACGCCGTCACCTGCGTGGACCATGAGAGCGCGTGTCGTGTCTATGCCCAGATGCACCGCGTGGCCCGTCCCGGCGGATGGCTCTATGTGCGCACGCCGGCCGCTGGCACCTGGGGTGACGGCACGGGCGAGGCCCACGGACACAACGCCTGGCGCTGCAGCGAAGGCCCGTTTGCCGGCACCGGCATCGTGCGCTTTGCCTCCGAGGCCGACCTGGCCGCCTTGTTCAAGCCCTGGAAGGTGCTGCAGATCGAGCAGGTCTCGCGCACCCTGGAAAACCGCAGCAAGGTCCACGCCGAGTGGGTGATCATCGCGCGGAAGGAAGCCGCTTGACCACATCGGGCCGGCTGATCGCGACGATCTGCGCGCGCGGCGGCAGCAAGGGGCTGCCTCGCAAGAACGTGCTGCCCTTCGCCGGGCTGCCGCTGATCGCGCACAGCATCCGCCAGGCGCTGGCTTGTCCGCAGATTCAGGGCGTGTACGTGTCCACCGACGACGAAGAAATCGCGCAAGTGGCCCGCGAGCATGGCGCGCAAGTGCCTTACCTGCGCCCTGCCGAACTCGCCACCGACAGCGCGGGTAAGCTGCCCGCCATCGAACACCTGGCGGCCCACCTGGAAGCGGGTGGCGCGCAGATCGCCACGATCGTCGACCTGCAGCCCACCTCGCCCCTGCGCAGCGCGCAGGACCTGGAGGCAGCGCTGGCGCTGCGCGATCGTGCCGGCCTGGTGGTGAGCGTGACGCAGCCCTCGCACAACCCCTACTACACGCTGGTCGAAGCCACCCCCGAAGGGGGTCTGCGCCTGTCCAAACCCCTGGCCTCGGGCCAGGCCGTGGCCCGCCAGGCGGTGCCCGAGGTCTGGGGGCTCAATGGCGCGATCTATGTCTGGCGCCGCGACGCGCTGCCCCGCGCCGTGCGCGAGGGCTTTTGGAGCGTGGACATGTGCCCCCTGGTGATGCCGCGCGAGCGCTCCATCGACATCGACGACCGCCTGGACTTCGACACCGCCGAGTGGCTCTACGCCAGCGGGCGCACCGGCGCGACCGCACCTTCCTCTCACCAGAAACCGATATGAAAAACCGCAAGGTCTTTGTCATCGCCGAGGCCGGCGTCAACCACAACGGCGACGTCTCCATGGCCTTGCAGCTGGCGGATGCCGCACAGGCCGCCGGCGCGGACGCGGTCAAGTTTCAGACCTTTCGCGCTGAGGACGTGGTCACGCGCAGCGCCGCCACGGCCGATTACCAGCGCACCAACACCGGCGCGACCAGCCAGTTCGACATGATCAAGGCCTTGGAGCTGGACGAGGCGGGCCATGCGCAAGTGGCCGCGCACTGCGCGCGCATCGGCATCGAGTTTTTCTCCACGCCGTTTTCCGAGCCGGCGGTGGACCTGCTGGTGCGACTGGGCGTGCAACGCCTGAAGATTCCCTCGGGTGAGATCACCAACAAGCCCCTCCTGCAGCACGCCGCGGCCACCGGCCTGCCGATGCTGATGTCCTCGGGTATGGCCACGCTGGACGAGGTGCAGCAGGCCGTTCAGTGGGTGCGCGAGGCACGTGTCGCCGCCGGCCATCCCGCCCCCGACCCCAGTAACCTGCACCTGCTGCATTGCACCTCCGCCTACCCCGCGCCGCCCGAGGCCCTGAACCTGCTGGCAATCCAGACCATGGCGCAGGCCACCGGTCTGCCGGTGGGCTACTCCGACCACAGCCAGGGGGTAGAGGCCGCGCTGGCCGCCGTCGCCCTGGGCGCGGCCCTGATCGAGAAGCACCTGACCCTGGACAAAGCATTGCCCGGTCCCGACCACCTGGCCTCGGCTGACCCGCAGGAGTTTGCTGCCATGGTGCGCGGCATCCGCCTGGTGGAGGCCATGCGCGGGGACGGCATCAAGCGACCCACGCCGGTCGAGACCAACACCCGTGACGTCGCGCGGCGCAGCGTGGTGCTGGCGACCGCGCGGCCTCGCGGTCATGTGCTCACGGCCGCCGACCTGGTCCTGCGTCGCCCGGGCACCGGCATCCAACCCGAACACCTGACCTCGCTACCCGGTCGGCGACTGGCCGCCGATGTGGCGGCCGACACCACCCTCCGCTGGGACCTGCTGGAAGGCGTCTGAGCGATGCGCAAGGTCTTGTACCTCACGGGCACCCGGGCCGATTACGGCCTGATGGCGTCGACGCTCGCACGCATCGCGGCCCATCCCGCGCTGTCGTTGCAGGTGGCGGTGACGGGCATGCACCTGAGTGAGGCGTATGGCCTCACGGTGCGCGAAATTGAGGCGGCGGGCCTGCCGATCGTCGCGCGCATTCCCACCGGGGTCGACGAACGCAGCGCCGATGCCATGGCCCACGGGATTGGCCAGGCAGTGATCGGCCTGACCGACGCCCTGCGCGAACACGCGCCCGACATCGTGCTGCTTTTGGGCGATCGCGGCGAGATGCTCGCGGGCGCGATCGCGGCCCTGCACCGCGGCATTCCTATCGCCCACCTGCACGGGGGCGAGCGCTCCGGCACGGTGGACGAACCCGTGCGCCACGCGATCACCAAACTCAGTCATTGGCATTTCGTGGCCACCGAAGAATCGCGTGATCGCCTGGTGCGTATGGGCGAGCGGCCCGAGCAGGTGTGGGTCACGGGTGCGCCCAGCCTCGACGGCATCGAGGCCGAGGCCCGTCTCTCGCGCGAAGCGACCTTGCAGGCACTGGGCCTGGCGGCGGGCGCGCGGTATGCGCTGGTCTTGTTCCATCCCGTGGTGCAAGAAGCGCAAGAGGCCTACGCCCAGACCCTGGCCCTGCGCCAGGCGCTGGAGCGCACCGTCATCGCCAGCGGCCGCCAAGTGGTCTGGCTGGATCCGAACGCCGATGCCGGTGGTGGCGGCATCCTGCAGGCGCTGGAGGGTGCCGGTGTACATCGCATTCGCCACCTGGGGCGTGCGCACTACCTGGCCGCCCTGCGCCATGCCGACCTGCTCGCAGGCAATTCTTCTTCGGGCATCATCGAGTCGGCCAGCTTGGGCACGCCGGTGGTGAACGTGGGCAGTCGTCAGAACGCGCGCCAGCGCAATGCCAACACCCGTGATTGCGATCCGCAGTCCGATGCCATCGAGTCCGCGGTGCGGGCCCAGCTCGCGCACGGCCCCTATGCCCCTGCCAATGTGTACGGCGATGGCCATGCCGGCGAGCGCATCGTCAATCTGCTGGCCCATGAGCCCTTTGCGCCTGACCTGATGAACAAGGTCAACACCTACTGAACCCGACCCTCGCTGCCATGAACGCCGATACCTTCAATGCCTTGCGCGTGCCCGTGAACCTGCCCTGGAAGCAGGCGCTCACGGTCATGGACGATACCGCCCAGGGCGTGCTGCTCGCGGTCGACGCGCGGGGGCGCCTGGTGCGCACCATCACCGATGGTGACCTGCGCCGCGCGGTGCTGGGCGACGTAGCCGCCGACCAGACCCTGGCTGACCTGCCCGGGCGCGAGCCGCTGGTCGCCGACGAGAACGCGACCCCCGCCGAGTTGCAGCAACGCATGAACGCCCTGGGCATCTTGCATGTGCCGGTGGTGGATGCGGCCGGCCGACCGATCGATCTGGTCTCGGCGCGCGAGCTGGCCAGTCGCATCTGGCTGTCCTCGCCCCACCTGGGCGAGGAAGAAAGCGCCTTCGTGGAAGAGGCCTTCCGCACCAACTGGATCGCCCCGCTGGGCCCGCACGTGGACGGCTTTGAGCGCGAGTTGGCCGCGCATGTGGGCATCGGCCACGCGGCGGCGGTCACCTCTGGCACCGCGGCGATCCATCTGGGCCTGATCCTGCTGGACGTCAAGCCCGGCGACACGGTGTTTTGCTCCTCGCTCACCTTCGTGGGCAGCGCCAACCCCATGCTGTATTGCGGTGCGAAGCCGGTGTTCATCGACTCCGAGCCCGCCACCTGGAACATGTCGCCTGCGGCCTTGGAGCGCGCGTTTGAATGGGCGAAGGCGCAGGGCCGCCTGCCCAAGGCCGTCATCATCGTGAACCTCTACGGCCAAAGCGCCGACATGGACGCTCTGTTGCCGATTTGCGCGCGTTACGGCGTACCGGTGCTGGAAGACGCCGCCGAGTCGCTGGGCGCCTCGTACAAGGGTCGCCCCAGCGGCACCTTCGGTCGCGTGGGCATCTTTTCGTTCAACGGCAACAAGATCATCACCACCTCGGGCGGTGGCATGCTGGTGGCGGACGACCCAGCCCTCATGGCGCGCGCCCGCAAGCTGTCCACCCAGGCGCGCGAGCCGGCCCCGCACTACGAGCACGTCGAGATCGGCTTCAACTACCGTATGAGCAATGTGCTGGCCGGCATCGGCCGTGGCCAGCTCAAGGTACTGGCCCAGCGTGTCGACCAGCGTCGGCGCGTGTTCGAAATCTACCGCGAGGCGCTGGTGGATCACGCCGACCTGCAGTGGATGCCCGAGCCCGCGGGCTACCGCTCCACCCGCTGGCTCACCTGCTTCACGCTCGAAGGCGCCGACGGTCCGGCCGGCCGCGACCGCCTGTTACGCGCCCTGGAGCGTCACGCCATTGAGGCCCGACCGGTCTGGAAGCCCATGCACCTGCAGCCCTTGTTCGAGGGCGCGCCTTACTTCGCGCACGCGCCGGGTGAAGACGTGTCCGCTCGCCTGTTTGCGCGTGGCGTCTGCCTGCCCTCGGGCTCCAACCTCACCGACGCCGAGATCGCGCGCGTCATCGACCACCTGCGGCGCCTGTTGCCGCAGTCTGTAGCCTCGCATGCAGTTTCGTAAGCACACGCTAGGCGTCCTGACCGCCGACCTGGTGCTGGCGCTTGTCGCCTGGCAGACGGCGTTCTGGCTGCGGTTCAACCTGGATGTTCCACCCGAGTTCGCGCAGATGGCCTGGACCACGGCGCCTTTGGCGCTGGCGCTGTACGGCCTCACGCTGATCGTCCTGCGCGTGCCGCGTCAGGTCTGGCGTTTCACCGGCTTGCACGAGCTGCGCCAGCTCGCGCGGGGGGTGGCGGTGGCGGGTCTGATCACGGCGGCTGCGGTGTTGATGCTGCGCGTGCCGCAGTTTCCGCGTTCGGTGTTACTGCTGCATCCCTTGATCGCCCTGGCCTTGATGGCCGCCGCCCGCGCCGCCCAACGCAGTCTGCACGAGCGCCGGCATGCTGCGGTGGGTGGGCGTCGCTTGCTGCTCGTGGGCACCTTGCCCGAGGCGGCCGAAGCCCTGCGTGTTCTCAAGGGCTCGACCCAGTGGTTGCCGGTGGGCATGGTGTCGCCGGCGCCCGCCGATGTCGGCCGTACCCTGCAGGACGTGCATGTCCTGGGCACCCTCGATGAAATCGCCGACATCTGCCAGGACGAAAACGTGCAGACGGTGCTGGTGGCCAGCGAGCCGGGCTCGCCCGCGCGCCGCGCGGCCTTGCTCAATGTGAACGTGGCGGGTCTCACGCTGCTCACCCTGCCGCGCCCCGACCAGTGGATCCAGGGGCAGGGCGATGGCAGCGCCCCTCGGCGCATCGAGCTCGAAGACCTGCTCGGACGCGCCCCGGTGCAACTGGATGTGGCCGGCCTGTCGGCCATGATCTCGGGTCAGACCGTGCTGGTCACGGGTGCGGGCGGCTCCATCGGCTCCGAGTTGTGCCGCCAAATCGCCCGCCTGGGTGCGGCGCGTCTGGTGTGCGTCGACGTCTCAGAGTACGCGATCTACCAGCTGGAGCAGGAGCTGCGCGAGGCCCACCCGCAGATGCGGGGCATCTACTACACGGCCAATGTGCGCGAGGCCGATCGCCTGGGTGCCATCGTGGCGCGTGAGCGGCCTTCGGTCATGTTCCATGCCGCAGCCTACAAGCATGTGCCGCTGATGGAGCAGCTCAATGAAATCGAGGCGGTGCGTACCAATGTGCTGGGCACTCTGAACGCCGCGCGCGTCGCAGGTGTCCAGGGCGTGCGCCGCTTTGTGATGGTGTCCACCGACAAGGCGGTCAATCCCACCAACGTCATGGGTGCCAGCAAACGATTGGCCGAACGGGTGGTACAAGGCGTGGCGGCGTCGTTTCCGGGCACCGAGTATGTGTCGGTGCGCTTTGGCAATGTGCTGGGGTCGAGCGGCTCGGTGGTACCCCTCTTTACCGCCCAGATCGCGCGTGGTGGCCCGATCACCGTCACCCACCCGGACATCGTTCGCTATTTCATGACCATCCCCGAGGCCGCGCAGCTCGTGCTGCAGGCAGGCCTCATGGGGCGCTCGGGTCAGATCTTCGTGCTGGACATGGGCGAGCCGGTGAAGATTGCGGAACTGGCGCGCCTCTTGATACGTCTGTCGGGTCGCACCGAGCAGGACATCCCGATCACCTACACCGGTTTACGTCCCGGCGAGAAGCTGTACGAGGAATTGCTCGCCGACGACGAGACCACCTTGCCCACGCCGCATCCCAAGCTGCGGATTGCCCGCGCGTCGGGGCAGTTGCAGATGGATGTCGAGGCGGTCGTGCGCTGGGTGGACACGGCGGGCCCGGCGCCGTCCGAGCAGGATCTGCGCACCTGGTTGCGTGACCATGTGCCGGAGTACCAGACGCCGCGCTAAGCGCGCTTGGCGGCGTCGGGCCTTCAGCCCTGGGTGATCCCGTTGCGGGCCAGCAGGTCGCCCACCAGCTCCAGCCTGACCAGCGGGTTGTCCAACTCCATCAGGCGCTGCTTCAAGGGCGTGCCCAGGGGCAGCATCTCGCACCAGCGGTTGGCGACCCAGCCGCAGTCTTGCAGTTGCCAGGGCGTACGCACCGGCATCTCGCCGCCGGCTTCTTGTGTCTGCGCCTCCAAGGTCTCGAGCAGCCGGCCCAGGGCATCGGCCGTGGCCTGAAGATCCTCGGGGACCGGCACCGGCAGGTCGTCGGCAAGCTGCGTCACATCAGCCACCCACAGGCCGTGTTTGAGTTGCTCGCTGGCCTGAATGCGAAAGCGCTGGGCGCCATGTGCGCGGATCATCATCAGGCCCGGCTGAGGGGACTCCACCTCGGCCAGTGTGGCCAGGGTGCCGACCGCAGCAAAGCCTTCGTGCCCTGCCCCGGGCAGGCGCACCTCCTGACCCTGCGTGAGGCTGACCACGCCAAAGGGCGCGCCGGTCTTCTGGCAGCGGCGGATCATGTCCAGGTAACGGACCTCGAAGATCCGCAGCGGCAGCAGTCCGCCGGGGAAGAGCACGGTACCCAGGGGGAACAGGGGGAGGGATTGCAAGGTCAAGGCAGCGTTCACGTCATGCACCACAGGCTGGCCGCTATCATCCCACGAGCCACCCACCCCCCTGTACATGCTCTACCAGATCGTTTCCCTGCTGCTGGACGTCGTCATCGGCCTGATCGGGGGCGCTTGCCTGCTGCGTCTTTACATGCAGCACCAGCGTGTGCCTTTTGGCAACCCGCTGGGCCGCTTCGTCTTTGCCGTCACCGACTGGATCGTGCTGCCCTTGCGCCGGGTGCTGCCCTCGCTAGGCCGTTGGGACACGGCCAGTCTGGTAGCCGCCTGGTTGCTGCAGCTGCTGCAGGTCGTGTTGCTGTGGGTGCTGGCCGGGGCAGGTGCTGCCGCCGTGCTCCTGCCCTTGGCGGCGGTTTTTGGCGTGGTTCGCCTGGCGATCTCGTCGCTCACGGTGTTGGTGATCGTGTCGGCGCTGCTGTCGTGGGTGCAGGGCAGTCAGGGGCGTACGTCCATGACCGCCGACGTGCTGGACCGCCTGGCCTCTCCGCTGCTGCGACCCTTCAGGCGGATGCTGCCGATGGTGGGCGGGATCGACCTGTCGCCGCTGGCCCTGCTGCTGGTGCTGCAGATTGTCGGCATCGTGCTCGCCGCGGTGCAGGCGAGCGTCTTGCGCTGATCAGGCCACTGCGTCGCCGGGCTGGCGTTGCAGCATGGCCAGGGCGCTGGCCACGGTCTTGCGCAGCTCGCGCCGGTCGCAGATGAAATCGACCGCGCCCTTTTGCTGCAGGAACTCGGCGCGCTGAAAGCCCTCGGGCAGGGTCACGCGCACCGTGGACTCGATCACCCGGGGGCCGGCAAAGCCGATCAGGGCCTTGGGCTCGGCGATCACGATATCGCCCACGAAGGCAAAGCCCGCGCTCACGCCGCCCATGGTGGGGTCGGTCAGCACGCTGATATAGGGCAGGCCTTTTTGCGCCAGGCGCGTGAGCGCGGAATTGGTCTTGGCCATCTGCATCAACGACAGCAGACCCTCTTGCATGCGCGCGCCGCCGGTGGCGGTGAAGCACAGGAAAGGCACCTTCTGGTCGATCGCGGCCTGCACGCCGCGCACGAAGCGCTCGCCCACCACGCTGCCCATGCTGCCGCCCATGAAGTCGAACTCGAAGGCCGCAGCCACCAGGTTGATGCTGTGGACCGCGCCCCCCATCACCACCAGGGCATCCGTCTCGCCGGTGTTCTCCAGGGCTTCTTTCAGGCGCTCGGGGTACTTGCGGCTGTCCTTGAACTTCAGGGGGTCGACGGGCAGCACTTCCTGACCGATTTCGTAGCGGCCCTCGGCATCCAGAAAGGCGTCTAGGCGCTTGCGGGCCGAGATGCGGTGGTGATGGCTGCAGGTGGGGCAGACGTTTTGGTTCTGGGCCAGGTCGGTGTTGTAAAGCACCGATTCGCAGCTGGGGCACTTGACCCACAGGCCCTCGGGCACGCTGCGGCGCTCGGTGGGATCCGTGGGTTGGATCTTGGGGGGGAGGAGCTTTTCGAGCCAGGACATAGAGAACTCCTTGGAGCTTGAATTCTAAGCGTCGAGCGCCTGCCGGATCTCGCGCAGAAATGTGGCGGCTGCTGTGACCACCTGCTCGCGCGGCAGCTCGCCCACGATCTGGATCAGGCGCGTGCCGATCACCACCGCATCGGCCACCCGGCCGATGGCGCGGGCGGTTTGTGCGTCGCGGATGCCAAAGCCCACGCCCACCGGAATCGTCACATGCTGGCGGATGCGGGGCAGCATGGCCTCGACTGCGCTGGTGTCCAGGTGGCCCGCACCGGTGACGCCCTTGAGCGAGACGTAGTAGACATAGCCGCTGGCCACGCGTGCCACCTGCTGCATGCGCGCGTCGGTGGAGGTGGGGGCCAGCAGGAAGATCAGATCCAGGCCATTCGCGCGCAGGTCGGCGGCAAACTGCTCGCACTCCTCGGGCGGGTAATCGACGATCAGCAAGCCATCGACGCCGCTGGCGGCGCAATCGCGGATGAAGGCGCCCTTGCCATGCTGCAGGTCATAGCGTTCTACCGGGTTGGCATAGCCCATGAGGACCACCGGCGTGGTGGCATTGCCCTGGCGAAAGGCGCGCACCATGGCCAGCACCTGGGTCATGCCCACGCCCTCGGCCAGGGCGCGCTCGCCCGCCTTCTGAATCACCGGGCCGTCGGCCATGGGGTCGGAGAAGGGCACGCCCAGCTCGATCACGTCGGCGCCCGCGTCCACCATGCCCTGCATCAGGGCCGGTGTGATGTCGACATAGGGGAAGCCGGCCGTCATGTACGGAATCAGGGCCTTGCGGCCCTCTTGCCGCAGGCGCGCGAAGGTGGCGGCAATGCGTGAGGCCGGTGCGCTCATTTCTTGAACTCCACCACGTGCGCTTCGCCCTTGACACTTTGCCCACGGCAGCTGGGGCGGCAATAGAAGTCGGCTTGCGACAGGTCGGCCACGGTACCGATGTCTTTGTCGCCGCGCCCAGACAGGTTCACCAGGATGCTCTGGTCGGTACGCATCGTCTTGGCCAGCTTCATGGCGTAGGCGATGGCGTGGCTCGATTCGAGCGCAGGGATGATGCCTTCGGTGCGACACAGGTAGTGGAAGGCGTCCAGCGCTTCGCTGTCGGTCACGCCCACATACTCGGCGCGGCCGATGTCCTTGAGCCAGGCATGCTCGGGCCCGACGCCGGGGTAGTCCAGACCCGCGCTCACGCTGTGGGTCTCGGTGATCTGGCCATTCTCGTCTTGCAGGATGTAGGTGCGGTTGCCATGCAACACGCCTGGGCTGCCCTTTTGTAGCGAGGCCGAGTGCTTGCCGCTGTCCAGGCCTTCGCCTGCCGCCTCGACGCCGATCAGGCGCGTGGCCTCATGGGGAATGTAGGGATGAAAAATCCCCATCGCGTTGCTGCCGCCACCTACGCAGGCGATCACGGCATCGGGCTGGCGCCCCGTCATCTCGGGCATCTGCGTGAGGCACTCCTTGCCGATGATGCTTTGGAAGTCGCGCACCATCATCGGGTAGGGGTGCGGACCCGCCACCGTGCCGATGATGTAGAAGGTGTTCTCGACGTTCGTCACCCAATCGCGCATGGCCTCATTGAGCGCGTCTTTGAGCGTACGGCTGCCCGATTCGACGGGCACCACGGTCGCCCCCAGCAGCTTCATGCGGTAGACGTTCGGGCTTTGACGCTTGACGTCTTCGGCGCCCATGTACACCACGCACTCGAGGCCGTAGCGCGCGCAGATGGTGGCCGTGGCCACACCGTGCTGGCCGGCGCCGGTCTCGGCGATCACGCGCGGCTTGCCCATGCGCTTGGCGAGCATGGCCTGGCCGATCACGTTGTTGATCTTGTGCGCGCCGGTGTGATTGAGGTCTTCGCGTTTGAGGTAGATCTGCGCGCCGCCCATCTCGCGGCTGGTGCGGGCGGCGTGGTAGATCGGCGAGGGCCGGCCGACAAAGTGTTTGAGCTCGTACTGGAATTCGGCCAGGAACTCGGGGTCGTGCTGGTAGCGGGCGTAGGCCTCGCGCAATTCGGCGATGGCGTGGGTCAGCGTTTCGCTGACGAAACTGCCGCCGTACATGCCGAAATGGCCCGCGGCATCGGGTTGGTCATAGGTGATCATGGCTGCTTGCCTGCAAGGAGCGCGTCGGCCGCACGGACGGCGGCGACGAACTGGTGGATCCGGGCAGCGTCTTTGATCCCCTTGGAGATCTCGACGCCAGAACTCACATCAACGGCCAGCGTTGCACAACGCGGCCGCACCTGCTCGATACCGTCGCCCACATTTGCAGGTGTCAACCCACCAGACAAGACGAGGTGAGCGTTGACGTTTGGAGGAAGAAGTGACCAATTGAATGCCTTGCCGCCACCGCCGAAACCCTCGACATGGGCGTCGAGCAAGATGGCCTGAGCGTAGGAGAAATCAGAGGCGAATGCTAGCAAATCGAAGGTGCCCGCCGCGTCCAGGGGGATACGGGCCGCGCGCAGGAAGGGGCGTTGCCCGCCCTCGGTGGCCGCCAGGCAGTCGGCCGGGGTTTCGTCGCCATGAAACTGGACCCAGGCGCCGGGCACCTGATCGCAGGCGGCCGTCACATCGTCCGCCGGTGCATTGACGAACAGCAGCACCGGGGTGACGAAGGCGGGCAGGCGCCGCGCGAGCTCGGCGGCGCGGGCGGGGGAGACATAGCGCGGGCTTTTGTCGTAAAGAACGAAGCCAATGGCGTCCGCGCCGGCTTCCACGGCGACGTCCACGTCCTGCTCGCGGGTCAAGCCACAGATCTTGATGGGTGTGTGACCCCCCCCCGAAGCGCCTGCGGCGCTTCCCCCCCAGGGGGGCGCCCCCAGCGGACCGGCAAAGCCGGATCCGCGCGGGCCCTGGGGTGGCTGGTTCTGCAGGCTGGCCATGGTGGGTTCTGGGCGTTGCTTAAGGCAACCAATGATAGGCGGGGGTTTGGCTGGGTAAGCCCCAGGAAGGGTCGTAGACCGGCCCCAGGAAGTACAGGCCGTCGGGCGAGAAGGTGGGGGCGGCGGCGTCGCGGCTGCGGGCGGCCAGCACCTCGGGCATCCACTCTGGGGGCTGCAGGCCCTGGCCCACCACCAACAGGCAACCCATGATGTTGCGGATCATGTGGTGCAAGAAGGCATTGGCCTCGAACTCGAAGCGCCAGTAGGCGCCTCGGCGCGAGATCGCGATACGGCGCATCGTCTTGACCGGCGAGCGGGCCTGACAGCCCGAGGCGCGAAACGAGGTGAAGTCGTGTTCGCCCAGGAGCACGTTGGCGGCAGCTTGCATGGCCTCGCTATCCAGCGGCCGAAACACCCAACCCACGCGCCCCGCATCGACGCTGGGGCGCACCGGTGACTCCAGCAAGACATAGGCGTAGCGTCGGGCCGTGGCACTGGCGCGCGAGTGAAATTCGGCGGGCACAGGTTGCGCCCATTGCACCGCGATATCCGGTGGCAGGAAGCTGTTGGTGCCGCGCACCCAGGAGAAGGCCTCGCGTTGCAGGCCGGTGTCGAAGTGCACCACCTGCATGAGGCCGTGCACGCCGGCATCGGTGCGTCCGGCGCAGACCGTGGCCACGGGTTCGGCGGCGAACTGCGCGAGCGCCGCTTCGAGTTGGTCTTGGAGGGTGCGGCCTGAGGGCTGGCTTTGCCAGCCTTCGTAACCCTGTCCGTTGTAGCTGATGCCCAGCGCCCAGCGCTGCAGGCCCTGGCGGTCTGCGTCGGCAGTGGCTGGAGACGGCTGCGAAATCAACCCAGCTCGGCGAGCATGCGTTCGGCCCGCCTCCGCAGCTCGCCATCGGCCTCGGCCAGCACCTCCTGGAGCAGGCTGCGTGCACCGTCGGCATCGCCGATGGCCTGGAATTCCTCGGCCAGCGACAGCTTGGTGGTCAGCGCCTCATGGCCCGCTGTGTTGGCGGGTGTGTCGCGAGCGGGTTCGTCCAGTTCGAGCGAGAGGCCGGCCAGGTCGAAATCCAGCGTGTTCGCGTCGGCCTTGGCGGCAGCCGGTGTGGGCGCGGGCTCGTCGCCGAAATCGAAGGGGCTGCCTGCGGCTTCCTCGGTGCGGGTCGCCACAGGCGGCGGTGGGAAGGAGGCGAAGTCCAGGTCGAGCCCGGCGGGCACAGCCGGTGCAAGCGCGGGGGTCGGGGCGGGTGCCGGTTTGGGGGCCGCATCCAGTTCGGCGCGCGAGAGCTCGACCCCGGGCCGACCTGGCACGTAGAGCGGGTTGCCCGGGTCGATCTCCTGCCCCAGGCCGGCGATCTGCTCCCACACCGGGCCGATGCCACCGGTCAGGGCCTGCGCCTCGCGGGCCAGCGGCTCGAAGGCGCGCGGGTCGTTGCGACGGGCCAGGATCTCCAGCAGCTTGGCGTGGATGGCTACGCGTTGCGGCGTGGTCCGCAGCGCTTCGCGCAGGATCTCTTCCGCCTGCAGGTCGCGGCCGTAGGCCAGGTAGACATCGGCCTCGGCCACCGGATCGACATCGCCTGCAGCGTCAATCTGGCTGGGCGAGTACAGCATCGAGCTGGCCGCCTCGGCAGTGTCGATGTGCTGGCCCCCGCTGCCGCCGAAGAAGGAATCGGGCGGCAGACGATCGTGTGTGGCCGGCTCCGGCGTCTCGGCGCGGGCCTGACGCCGACGACGGTACAGCGCCCATCCCATGAGCAGGGCGAGCAACCCTCCTGCCGCGCCCAACAGGGCCGGGTTCTCGAGCAGGGCGCTGCTGTCGGATTCGGCAGCGGACGGGGCCGCAGGCGCTGCGGCCGAAGCCGCCGAAGCAGGCGCAGAAGCGGCGTCGGCCGCAGGGGTGGATGCCGTCTCGGCTGCCGGTGCGGGTACGGCGGAGGCCACAGGAATACCGGCGCCGCTGGCCGTGGCCGATGCTGCAGAGGCCGCAGGTGTGGCCAGGGCGGCGGATTCACTGCCTAGGCGCTTGAGGTCGGCGATGTTGCGGTCGATCTCGGCGGCGCGAGCGGCCGCATCGCGCTGCGCGCGCTCGCGCGCGATGCGGTCCTCGGTGGCCTTGCCGTCGCCGGCAGGGGCGTCGACCGCGCCCTTGGACAGCGTGAGCTTGTCGGGGGCGGCTGCGGCAGGCTTCTTGTCCTCGACCCGCGTTTGCACCTGGCCCGACGCCGCGCGTCCTGGCGGGCTGGTGGTGGGGGCGCGGTCGGTGACTCCCTCGGCCAGGCGTTGCTTGAACGCGTTGAAATCCTTGCTTTGCGCCACCAGGGTCTGCCGGGCCTCGGGCTGGCCCACCGCAGCGGCCTGGGCCTCGGTGGGCATCTCGAGCACGGCACCGGCCTTGAGTCGGTTGACGTTGCCGCCGATGAAGGCATCGGGGTTGTTGCGCAGTAGCGAGACCAGCATCTGGTCCAGCGACACGGTGGCCGGCTTGTTGGCCGCGGCAATCGCGCCTGCGGTCTGTCCACCTTGCACCGTGACCTTACGGCCGGCGGGTGCGGCGGCTGGGGATGCAGCGGGGGCAGGGGCCGAGGCTGCAGGGGCCGGGGCAGGTGCTGCACTGGCTTGCGGGGCAGCCGGCTCCGGCAGGCTGGCCGCAGCGGGCGCGGCCGGGGGGGCGATCTGGGCGGGAATTGGGGCGGCCGGCGTGGGCGCTTGACGCAGGCTGGGTGGGTCGAACAGCAGCGTGTACTCGCGCACGATGCGCCCGGTCGGGCCGCTGGCCTCGAGGATCAGGTCCAGGAAGGGCTCATTGACCACCCGCTCACTACTGAGGCGCAGGAAATAGGTGCCGTTGGGGCGCTGCTGCAGACTGATCTGCAAGTCGGCCAGCGCCGGGCTGCGCTCCATGCCGGCTGCGCGGAAGGCCTCGGGGCTGCCCAGGCCGGTGCGCAGGTTGGCGATTTCTTCGGGGGTGATCTGCGGGACGTCGATCTCGGCCCTCAAGGGCTCGCCCAGGGCAGACTGCACAGCGATACGTCCGAGCGAGAGGGCGTACACATCGGGGGCTGACAGGCCCAGGGTGAACGCGACGGCCAGCGCGACGGCGCTCGCGCGCCAGGCACGCGGCCCGGCCAGCGCAGGGGATCGCACTGCTCGGTGCGCGGGCAGCGGTGGACTCATGATGCGGGAATTCGCCTTGACACAGGGTTTACTGAATTCACCATAACAGTAATGCATGTGGGTGACAAGGCGAAGCAGCCCAACGGTTTCAGGCGTCCAGCAGGATGCGCAGCATGCGGCGCAGCGGCTCGGCGGCACCCCACAGCAGCTGGTCGCCGATGGTGAAGGCGCCGACGTACTCAGGGCCCATGGCCAGCTTGCGGATGCGGCCCACCGGGATGCCCAGGGTGCCGGTGACGGCCACCGGGGTCAGGCCGGCCAGCGTGGCTTCGCGGGTGTTGGGGATGACCTTTACCCAGGCATTGTCGGCGGCGATCAGGGCCTCGATATCCGCCACGGGCACATCCTTCTTCAGCTTGAAGGTCAGCGCCTGGCTGTGGCAACGCATGGCGCCAATGCGCACGCAGAAGCCATCGACCGGCACTGCGGGGGTGCCAAAGCCAGCGCCCTGGCCCAAGATCTTGTTGGTCTCGGCGCCGCCTTTCCATTCTTCGCGCGACACGCCGTCGCCCAGGTCCTTGTCGATCCAGGGAATGAGCGAGCCACCCAGCGGCACGCCGAAGTGGGCGGTCTCGGCGGCGGACATTGATTGCTGGCGCGCCAGCACCTTCCGGTCGATCTCGAGGATGGCCGACTTGGGATCGTCCAGCAGCGACTTGACCTCGGCATTGAGCGTGCCAAATTGCGTGAGGAGTTCGCGCATGTGTTGCGCGCCGCCACCCGATGCGGCCTGGTAGGTCATGGACGACATCCATTCGACCAGGCCCGCCTTGTACAGGGCTCCCACGCCCATGAGCATGCAGCTCACGGTGCAATTGCCGCCCACCCAGTTGCGTCCGCCCTTGGCGAGGGCGTTCTGGATGACTGGCATGTTGACCGGGTCCAGGATGATGACCGCGTCGTCTTTCATGCGCAGGGTAGACGCGGCATCGATCCAGTGGCCATTCCAGCCTGCGGCGCGCAGCTTGGGGAACACCTCGGTGGTGTAGTCGCCGCCCTGGGCGGTGAGGATCACCTCGCACTTCTTGAGCGCCTCGATGTCGTGGGCGTCCTTCAGGGTGGTCTCGTTCTTGG